>JAFAHI010000360.1 GCA_019237325.1 Verrucomicrobiota bacterium
GCGATCTCAGTGGGGCCGTAGGCATTTAACAGGGTAGTGGTTGCCGGGGCCAGAGCCTTTAGCAGTTCTCTGGACGGAGCTTCTCCTCCCAGGATCAGGGTAGGGAGCGCTTGAGCCCAGCGCTCTGGCTCGGCGCTACTCTGTAAAAGGGCAGGCGGCAACAATGCATGGGTGAGCTTGTGAGTTTTTGCGTAATCGAGTAAAGCGCTACCTTGTCGCTCTTGAGCATTAGGTAGATAAAGCGCGGCTCCTGAGCCTAGGGCCATGAGCAGTTCCCACACCGACGCGTCGAAGCTTAAAGACGCAAACTGAAGGACGCGGCTTTCAGAGCTGAGTTTGAGCGCTTCGGTGGTCCAGTACACTAGGTTCAGCGCGTTACGATGTTCGACCAAAACCCCTTTGGGTTTACCGGTTGAACCGGAGGTGTAGATGACATAGGCCAAGTGCGAAGGCTTGAGCTCGGGCACCTTGGGATTGAGTTGGACCGGCTCAAGAGTCAGAACGTCATCTAGGCTTAGACCAGGGTAAGAGGAACTAACTTCTTGGCCTAAAGCGCTGCGCCCGACAGAGTCCGTCAGTACAAGAGAAGGTTGAGCATCTTGGAGTAGATCAACGAGCCGTTGGTGAGGTAGCGCGGGATCCAGAGGCAGATAAGCGCCGCCGGATTTAAGGATCGCCAAAAGAGCTACTACCAGATGCGGCCGCCGTTCGGTGCATACCGCCACTAACGAATCGGGCTTAACCCCGCACTCAATCAACTGAAGCGCTAGTCGATTCGCTAAGCCATTAACTTGGGCATAGCTTAGAGAGACCTGATCTTGAACAACCGCGATTGCGTCAGGGATTCTTTCGACCTGTTGTTCAAACAACTCATGAAAGCAGAGCTCTTTTGGATAGGGCGCTTCGCTCTGGTTCCAATCGTTCAGTAGCAGCGCTTTTTCTTTTGCATCAAGGATCTCAATCTGCTCGATCGGCCTATCGGCGGTCCGCACCATGCCCTCAAGCAAGCGCAGCAAATAAGAGCAATGCCGCTGCATGGCGGCGGCGTCAAACAGCGCGGTCGAGTAGCTTAACACTCCGCTGATAGTTCCCGCGCTCGGGTCATCAGCTAAGGTCAGCTCTAGGTCGAACCTGACCTGGTCAAGAGTACCACCGACTAGACTCACTTCCAGGCCTGGGAGGCTCAAGGCCGGGTAATCCTGGTTTTGCCAACTGAACATCACCTGGAATAAGGGGCTGTGATCAAGCCGGCGCGGCGGTTGCACGATCTCAACGACTTGTTCAAAAGGCAGATCCTGGTGTTGTTGTGCTCCCAACGTTGTGTGTCGGACCCGTTCCAAGAACTCCGACACCGTGGGTGACCCGGATAGATCGATGCGCAAAGCCAGGGTGTTAACAAAGAAACCGATCAAGTCTTGCAGTTCTGCCCGGTTACGGTTAGCGCTTGGGGTGCCAATGATCACTTCCGGTTGGTTTGAGAGCCGTGCTAACACCGCAGCCCAGGCACCTAACAGGGTCATAAAAAGCGTGGTCCCACAGCGGCGGCTCAGGGCCTTAAGCTCAGCGCTTAACTCCTTACCGATGTGGATTGGCACACTTGCCGCGCTAAAAGATTGTTCCACCGGGCGAGGCCGATCCGTGGGCAATTCCAAAAGCACCGGTGCGTCGGCCAAGGTCTCGCGCCAATAGTTGACTTGGCTCTTGAGCCGTTCACCCGAGAGCCATTGCCGTTGCCAGGCTGCATAATCAGAGTACTGGATGGGCAATGGGGCCAAGGGTTCGTCGGCCTCAGGGTTAACGCAGGCGGCGTAAAGCGCGTTCAGCTCCCGAATGAACACTCCGGTTGACCAGCCATCCGTCACGATGTGGTGTTGCGTTAAAATAAAGAGATGCTCCTGAGCACTGAGCTGGAGTAGACGGCCTCGGATCAAGGGACCGCGAGCCAGATCGAAAGCGGTGTGAATCTCTTGATTGATTAGCTCTTGGATCGCTTGTTGGTCCTCGGGATTCACGTTCTCTTCTGCGAGGCTGAAGCCGGAATCCGGGGATAAGAGTTCAACCTGGGGTCCGCCATTTGCAGGAATGAAAACGCTGCGCAGCGCTTCGTGCCTTGCTACCAAGCACGTTAGGCTATTGCGCAAGGCGATTTTATCGAGGGCGCCGCTGAAGCGTAAAACGATCGGGATATGATAAGTGGAACTGGTCTGTTCAAACTGAGCTAAAAACCAGAGCCGCTGTTGTGCAAAGGAGAGGGCGAGAGGCTCGTCGCGTGAGACTCGTCTGATAGGAGGCAGAGACTCTGCACCTGAAGACCTTGATAGATCACTAATGGCCTGAGTGCAGCCCGACAGGGTGGGATGAGCAAAGAGAGTTGCTAGAGGTAGTTCGACTCCTAAGCATTGCTGTATTCGGACAATAAGACGCACCGCTAAGAGCGAGTGACCCCCCAGGTCAAAGAAGTGATCGTTGCGGCCGACTCGCTCAACATTGAGTAGTTCAGCCCAGATAGTTGTAAGCGCCTCTTCCAGGTGGCCTTCAGGAGCCTCATAAGTGCGTTGTAATAGCGCGCTGGCATCCGGGGCAGGTAAGGCTTTGCGGTCCAGTTTACCACTGACGGTTAGAGGAAAAGCCTCTAAGTGCACAAAAGCACTCGGCACCATGTACTCGGGCAAAAACGTTGCTAACTCAGCGCGCAGGGCACTGATAAACGCTGCTTGATCCTGGCTTTCGTCGAGCGTTGCCTCGCCTCGGACGAGCGGGAGCTCGTCCCTACCGGTCGTGAAGTAGGCGGCCAGGCGTTTGTCTCCGGGAACATCTTCCCGGACGATGACCGCCGCTTCTTTGATTCCGGCGCATTGACGCAGCCGGGCCTCAATCTCACCCAATTCAATCCGGAACCCGCGTAGCTTAACTTGGCTGTCGTTCCGGCCCAGGAACTCGATATTCCCGTCGGGTAAGTAACGGGCAAGATCGCCTGTCCGATACATCCGTCCTTGCGGGTTAGCACTAAAGGGATCAGGCAAAAACCGCTCACGGGTTAGTTCCGGCCGGTTGAGATAGCCACGCGCGACACCGGCTCCTCCAATATAGAGTTCCCCGATTACGCCTAAGGGCGCGGGCTGACCTTGAGGGTCGAGGATATAGATCTGAGTATTAGCATTAGGCCGACCAATGGAGATCGGCTGAGAATTAAAGTCCTTGGGGCACCGCCACAGAGTCGCGCACACCGCGATCTCAGTGGGCCCATAGGCATTTAACAGGGTAGTGGTTGCCGGAGCCAGACTCCTTAGCAGGTCTCTGGAAGGAGCCTCTCCTCCCAGAATTAGGGTAGGGAGCGCGTTAGCCCAACGCTCTGGCTCGGCGCTACTCTGTAAAAGCGCTGGAGGTAACAGTGCATGAGTGAGTTTGTGAATATTGACGTAATCAAGCAATGCACTAGTACCTTGTCGCTCTTGAGCATTGGGTAGATAGAGCGCTGCTCCTGAGCCTAGGGCCATGAGCAGTTCCCACACCGATGCGTCGAAGCTTAGCGAAGCAAATTGGAGCACGCGGCTTTCAGAGCTGAGTTTTAGCGCTTCGGTGGTCCAGTACACCAGGTTCAGCGCGTTACGATGTTCGACCAAAACCCCTTTGGGTTTACCGGTTGAACCGGAGGTGTAGATGACATAGGCCAAGTGCGAAGGCTTGAGCTCTGGCACCTTGGGATTAAGTTGGACCGGCTCAAGAGTCAGAACGTCATCCAGGCTTAGACCAGGGTAAGAGGAACTAACCTCTTTGCCTAAGGCGCTGCGCCCGACAGAGTCCGTTAGTACAAGAGCGGGCTGAGCATCTTCGAGTAGGTCAACGAGCCGCTGGTGCGGTAACGTTGGATCCAGCGGCAGATAAGCGCCTCCGGCTTTAAGAATGCCTAACAAAGCCACTAACAGGTGCGGCTGTCGTTCCGTGCATACGGCCACTAGCGCATCGGTTTTAACCCCCGCTTCAATCAGCTGAAGAGCTAGTCGATTCGCTAAGCCGTTAAGTCGGGCATAGCTTAAAGAGACCTGATCTTGAACAACGGCGATTGCCTCAGGGTTTCTTTGGACCTGTTGTTCGAACAGCTCATGGAAACAGAGCTCAACTGGGTATGACACGCCGGTCTCATTCCAGGTCTCAAGCACCAGTTTGCGTTCGACAGAAGTCAGCAACTCGACGCGATTGACTCGTTGCTCCGGATTGGCCACCATCTCCTGCGACAGTTTTATGAAGTAAGCTTGCTGACGTTGAATAGTGGAGGCATCGAATAACGCCGTCGAGTAGTTGAAGAGCCCAGCGAGTTCATCACCGGCCTCGCTCATGGTGAGCTCGATATCGAATTTTACGGCATCAGTGGGCGCGCCGATCGGGCTAATACTCAAGCCAGGGAGTTGCGCCGATTCTGCCTTGTTACTCTCCCATGAGAACATGACCTGGAAGAGCGGGGTGCAGTCCAAACGTCGAGGTGGTCGCACGATTTCGACCACCTGTTCGATGGGTAAATCCTGGTGATCCTGAGCTTCGATCGCAATCCGGCGTACCCGTTCAAGAAGATCAGTAAAACTGGGTTCACCCGACAGGTCGATTCGTAGTGCGAGAGTGTTTACAAAGAAGCCCGCCAGGTTTTCGAGCTCGGTTCGATTACGATTGGCAGTCGGAGTACCGATGACCAGTTCTTCCTGGCCCGATAGTCGCGCCAAAACCGCTGCCCAACCGGCAAGCAAGGTCATGAACAGAGTGGTACCGGAGCGCTTGCTGAGCTGTTTGAGCGCAAGAGTCAGTTCTGCGTCGACACGGAAAGAGAAGGTAGCCCCGCTAAAGGATTGTTGGGAGGGTCGAGGCCGATCAGTGGGTAGCTCCAGAAGCACGGGCGCACCTACCAAAGTCTCACGCCAATAATTAATTTGGCGTTCAAGCCTTTGGCCCGAAAGCCATAGTCGTTGCCAATGGGCATAGTCAGGGTACTGGAGAGGCAACGGCGATAAAGGATCAGGCTGCTCCGCAACAAAGGCTTGGTAGAGGGCCGCCAGCTCTCTGGTTAGAACGCCGATCGACCAACCATCGGAAATGATGTGATGCTGGTTTAATAGGAAGACGTGCTCCTCCTCCGCGAGTCGAATCAGATGTCCACGAATCAGCGGACCATGTTCTAAATCGAAGGCGCCATGCGCTTCTTCACCTATTATCTGGCGGAGCCGCTGGTCGGGATTGTTTTCATGCTCCAGATCAAATTCTAGGAGTCGGAATCCGCAATCAGGCGGCAGAAGTTCGACATGAGGCTCGCCGTTTGGGCAGACAAAAACAGTCCTGAGCGCTTCATGACGGTGAACCAAGCGATCCAGACTACGGCGCCAAGCGACCCGATCTAACTTACCTCGTAGATTTAGGGCAACAGGGATATGGTAGGTCGAACTAACTCCCTCAAATTGAGCCAGAAACCAGAGCCGTTGCTGAGCATAAGAAAGCGGCAATGGTTCGGCTCGAGAAATGATTGGAATCGTGGTGTCATCTCGTTGTCGCTTTTTTAAGCCTAGTTTTTTGGCGAGTGACCTGAGGCGCAGGAGTTCCGAGGAATCTAAGCTATCGAAAGTTGAGTCGATCGAATCATTGTTCATGATTTTTGAGCGGAAATCAGTCCCTCTAATTCAGTGGGATCGAATTCGTCGGTGATCAAAGTGATTAAAACTTTTTTGGCGAAGTTGCTAAGTTCCGGATAGGTAAATAGCGTTGATAGTTCGACAGTCACTCCGAGGTTCTGATGAAGGCGTGCCAGCAAGCGGACCGCAAGCAGGGAATGACCGCCCAGATCGAAAAAGTCGTCGTGGCGTCCGATTTTATCGAGGTCAAGAAGTTCTGCCCAGATGGCGGCAATGGCTTCCTCGATTTCGCCTTCAGGGGCCACGTATTGACGCTGGAGGACAGCCTCGGCATCCGGAGCAGGTAAAGCTCTACGATTCAGTTTACCACTGACAGTCAAAGGTAAAGCATCCAGCTTCACGAAAGCACTGGGCACCATGTAGTCGGGTAGGTGTGTTGATAGTTCCGCACGTAGTGCGCTGATCAGCGCGGCCCCATCTTGCGGCTCTAGCTCGACGCCTTCTCGGACGAGCCGGAGCTCGTCCCTACCGGTGGTGAAATAAGCGACCAGGCGTTTGTCTCCCGGAATATCTTCCCGAGCGATAACCGCTGCTTCTTTAATTCCCGCACATTGACGTAGCCGGGTTTCAATCTCACCCAATTCAATGCGGAACCCGCGGAGTTTAACCTGGCTGTCGTTACGACCGAGGTATTCGATATTGCCATCGGGTAGATATCGGGCCAGATCGCCGGTGCGATACATCCGGGCTTGAGCGTTAGAGCTGAAGGGATTCGGCACAAATCGCTCGAGAGTTAGTTCCGGCCGATTGAGATAACCTCGCGCGACGCCTGCTCCCCCAATGTAAAGTTCTCCGGTTGCCCCCAAGGGGACAGGGTGAGCCTGAGAGTCCAGGATATAGATCTGCGTATTAGCGATCGGTCGGCCGATCGGCACAATGGGTCGGTCAAAGTCTTTGGGGCAACTCCAGGCGGTTACATCGACTGCCGCTTCGGTTGGTCCATAAAGATTGTAGAGGTTGCTCTTAGGCAAAAGCCGTTGGCACTGGCGCACACTGTCTGGCGCTAAGGCTTCACCACTGCAAACAATGCGCCGCAGCGAAGTGCAGCTTTCGACTCCTGAGGTCGCCAAAAAGCTGTTCAACATCGAAGGCACAAAGTGCAGCGTGCTGACTTTGGCGCTGGTGATTAACTCCAACAGAGCCTTTGGATCTTTATGGGCCTGAGGCTGAGCTAAAACCAGTTTAGCTCCGTTGAGCAACGTCCAGAAAAACTCCCACACAGAGACATCGAAACTGAAAGGCGTTTTTTGCAGCACCACATCAACGGGAGTTAACTGATAGGCTTGCTGCATCCAGTGCAGACGGTTAACCACTGCCCGGTGCTCATTGAGAGCACCTTTTGGTTTACCGGTTGACCCAGAGGTGTAGATCACATAGGCCAGGTGCGAAGAAGTTAGCCCTAACGCTTTAGGATCTGGGTTAGAGCTCTCAGAAACCTTTTCCAAGCTCAAGGATTCTTCCAGAGCCAGATGCGGCCGGTTGACAGGTTGTTCACCGAGAGCGCTGCGTCCGTCGGTATCGCTCAAGAGCAGGGCGGGCTGAGCATCCTCGAGCACTTCCGTTAGACGCTCGGTAGGATAAGTCGGATCCAGAGGAACATAAGCTCCTCCGGCTTTAAGAATGGCGAGAAGTGCTATTACCAGGTGTGGCCGGCGTTCCGAGCAGAGGGCTACCGGTGCATCAGGTTTTACGCCTCGCTCTATGAGCTTATGAGCTAGCTGATTAGCTAAGGCGTTGAGCTGAGCATAAGTTAAGGTCGTCTCTCCTTGAACAAGAGCGGTGGCTTCAGGTGTCTTTTGAACTTGCTCTTCGAACAATTCATGGATCAGGCGCTCTTCTGGATAAGGTGTCTGGGTCTGGTTCCAATTGTTTAGCAGCAGCTCTCGCTCAACCGATGAAAGTAGCTGCACTTGGGCAACCGGTTGCTCGGCGTCAATGACCATTGCCCGTAAGAAGCTCAGAAAGTAGTTTCTCTGGCGATCAATCGTCGCGGAGTCGAAAAGGGCCGTCGAATAAATGAACCCGCCTTTGATCTGGCCGGCGACTTCGCTCAGGCTCAGCTCGATGTCGAACTTGACGCTATCAGGCGTCGCAGTAATCGGTCTGATTTCGAGATCGGGTAACCCTGGTGTTTGACCGTCGACGTTTAGCCACGAGAACATCACTTGGAAAAGTGGGCTATGGTTCATCCGGCGAGGAGGCCGGACGATCTCGACTACCTGTTCAAAAGGAAGTTCTTGATGTTCTTGCGCGGCAATCGCTGTGCTACGCACCCGTTGCAGGAGTTGGGCAACAGTGGGTTGGTTGGATAGATCGATCCGAAGGGCCAGCGTATTGACAAAAAGCCCGATCAAACCTTGCACCTCAGCGCGCTCACGATTGGCAGTCGGTATTCCAATGACAAGGTCCTCCTGGCCTGAGAGTCGCCCCAGAACTGCCGCCCAGGCAGTGAGCAAGGTCATGAAAAGGGTCGTTTGGTGATGTTGGCTCAGTCGGGTTAGTTGGGCCGTCAATTCACGGTCGATCTCAAAAACCAGGGAAGCACCGGCAAAAGATTGTCGCTCAGGGCGAGGCCGATCAGTAGGCAGTTCCAAGAGGGCGGGAGCATCTGCCAGGCTTGAGCGCCAGAAATTAATTTGAGCTTCGAGCCCTTCACCCGACAACGACCGACGCTGCCATTGCGCGTAATCGACATACTGAATAGATAAAGGCGGTAACGGATCAGATTTACCATCGAGAAATGCGCGATAGAGGGTGCTTAGCTCATCAATGAGGATCCCTAAAGACCATCCATCCGAGATGATATGGTGTTGAGTTAAGAGAAAATAACAGTCTTGATCAGCCAGCCGAATGAGCCGGCCGCGGATAAGTGGTCCGGCCTCAAGATCAAAAGCGGTATGAGCCTCGTCATCGCTCAACTCTTGGAGGCGCTTTTCGGGTGCGGCGTCATAGCGAAGATCGTCTTCGAGCAGTTGGAATCCAGAATCGGGCGCTAGAAGTTCAACGTGAGGTTCGCCTTCAGAGCAGACAAACCGGGTTCGAAGCGATTCGTGACGCGAGACCAGCCGATCGAGACTTTGGCGCCAAGCAGCTAAGTCCAGCCTGCCTTGTAACCGAATCTTTGAGGTAATGTTATAAGCGTTGCTGGCCGCTCCTTCGAGCTGCGTTAAGAACCAGAGCCGTTGCTGAGCGTAAGACAAAGGGAAAGCCGCGGTAGCATCGCGCGGGATTCTGGGGATGGGTACCAAGACTTTGCTACTCGAGTCTTTCAAGCCGGCTTCTATGTCTTGGGCAAGGTCAGCTAAGGTCGGGTTAGCAAAGAGCGTCACCATCGGCAACTCAGCTGCGAACTTCTGTTGCAGAAGCCCTAACAGGCGTACGGCTAGGAGCGAGTGGCCGCCTAGGTCGAAGAAGTGATCGTTGCGGCCAACCCCCTCGATATTGAGTAACTCGGCCCAAATGGCAGCTAGAGCCTCTTCGATTTGGCCTCGTGGCGCTTCATAGAGCTGCTGCACGACCGCTTGAGCGTCTGGAACGGGTAAGGCCTTACTGTCGAGCTTGCCGTTAGGAGTCAAAGGTAAAACCTCAAGCCGGACAAAGGCTGAGGGCACCATGTATTCTGGAAGCTGAGCCGCTAAATGCTCGCGCAAGAGCGAGGCCATTGTCTGGTTCGATTCGTTGACCCACGAATCCCTGGGCACCACGTAGGCCACTAAGCGCTTGTCCGTTGAATCGTCCTGCCGCGCAATGACCACTGCCTCTTTTATCTGGGCGTGTTCGCGTAAGCGGGCTTCAATCTCGCCTAGCTCAATGCGGAAGCCGCGCAGCTTGACTTGAGAATCGTTACGACCCAAGAACTCCAGTTGACCATCGGGCAGATAACGAGCCAGATCCCCGGTGCGATAAAGGCGCTCTTGAGGCCCATCGCTAAAGGGATCCGGCAGGAAACGCTCGTCGGTGAGCTCCGGCCGGTTCAGATAGCCGCGAGCTACACCGGCGCCCCCGACGTAGAGTTCGCCCACTGTCCCAAAGGGAACAGGCTGGCGTTGTTGATCGAGCAAATAAACCTTTAGATCTGGAATCGGCACACCAATTGGGCTGGCAGACTTGGAGATGTCAGTCTGATCCAAAACCCGATAGGTCACGTGCACCGTGGTTTCGGTAATCCCGTACATGTTGACCAACTGCGTCTTTGAATCGGCCTTTTGGCTGTACCACGGCTTGAGCGTGGTGGGGTCAAGGGCTTCACCGCCGAAGATCACGTAACGCAGTTGATGGCGGACGGGACTTTGACTCTGGGCGTCGATAAAGGTTTTGAAAGCGCTAGGAGTCTGGTTTAACACCGTGACGCCTTCTTCACAGACCAAGCCATAAAAGTCCGGTGCAGAGCGAGCGACTTCGCGCGGCACAATGACCAACCGGCCGCCATAGCGCAGAGCACCCCAGAGCTCCCAAACTGAGAAATCGAAGGCGAAAGAGTGAAACAGACACCAGACATCTTCTGCGTTGAAATTGAACCAAGCGTCAGTGGCATCGAAAAGACGAACCATTTGAGCATGCTCGACCATTACCCCTTTGGGTTTACCGGTTGAGCCAGAGGTGTAGATAACATAAGCCAGGTGAGAAGGCTTTAGGTCTGACACCTTGGGATTGACTCGGCTTTGGCCAAGAGTCAGGGCCTCATCAATCTGCAAGCCTGCGATAGAGGAGCACAGCTCTTCGCCGAGAGCTTGCCGGCCTGCGGCATCGCTTAAGAGCAGAACCGGTTGAGCATCTTGAACTAGCTCTCTCAAACGGTCGGTCGGGTAACTTGGATCCAGAGGCACATAAGCGCCGCCGGCCTTAAGTATGGCCAAGAGCGCGACAACCAAGTGCAGCCGGCGTTCGGAACAGAGAGCTACGAGCGAGTCAGGTTTAACACCTTGCTCAATTAGCTTATAAGCCAGCTGATTGGCTAGGCCGTTAAGCTGAGCATAGGTTAAAGATTGATTCCCTTGAACCAGAGCGATCGCTTCCGGAGCCCGCTCAGCCTGTTCTTCAAACAACTCATGAATACAACTCTGGACCGGATAGGAAGCTTGGGGAGCGTTCCAGCCTTTTAGTAATAGTTCGCGTTCCGCCAGTGGCAGGACATTCAGTTCGCAGATCGGAGTCTGGGGAGCGTTTTCCAGCTTATACACTAGCTCCTCAAGAGCCTGTCGCATGAACTCGCATACCCGCTGCGGTCCGATTGGCTGTGAGACTTGCGCGCTTAAGCCTAAGCCGATCCCCACATCTTCCACCGATAAAGTTAAGGGATAGTTAGTGCGTTCTTGGCCGCCGAGCCATTCCACCTGGAAGGGTTGCTCTTGGCCGTTCGATTCAGCAGTATTCGTATTGTCCGAGCCATTACGCCGGTAATTTAGTAAAGCGCTGAACAGGGGAACTCCACTGGCCAAGCCGCTGGCCCGCTGAGCTGAGGTTAAAGGCGCATGTTCATGCTTTAGAAGCTCGGCTAAAAGTCGATGAGTGTGAACCACCGCCTTTTTGACCGGCGTCTGATCGAGATCCAATCGGATCGGCAGGGTATTAATGAACAAGCCCATGCTTCGATCGAGGGCGGCGCTCTGAGTCCGGCCAAAAAGCACGGTGCCAAACACCACTTCGCGCCGGCCGCTGGTAGCGCCCACTACCGTAGCCCAAGCCAAATGACAGAGACTAGCCAGACTAACCCCAAGCTGGCGTGCTTGAGCACGTAAACGACGGTTGAGTGAATCGCTTAAAGCAACGCGGGCCTCTTCTATCTCGCTGCCATCGTGGTGAACATCGCTTAAGCCGAAGGGAGTGGTCGGTTCATCGATATCGGCTAAAAGCGACCTGAAGAACGTCTCGTGCTCTTGAGAGCTCAACCCCAGCCGTGCCTGGGCTACTAGATTGCGGAAGGGCAGAGGGACGGGGAGGTGTTGGGCCTTGCCCTGAAGCATGGCCACAACCTCAGCATGAATGAGCTGGAGGGTAGAATGATCTCCAACCAAATGATGAAGCAGGAGCACCACCAACCAGCGGCCAGTAGACTTATCCTCCATAGTCCCGCTTTGCGGGACGGCAGAGGAAGGTTCCTGGGCAGTGACAATATGCAAAAGCGGGGCTTGAGTCAGATCGAGCCGATACTGACGCGGATCGAAGCGTTGGGCTAACTCTTGAGCGCCTTCGTGGGCTTGGAGTTGTACTTCACTGACTTCCAGTTTGGCATTGCGCAATACGACTTGAGCCGGTGTGCGCAACCCTTCCCACACAAAGGCGGTGCGCAAGATATCGTGCCGGTCGATGACCTTTTGGATTGCAGCGATGTAGCGATCTAACATTGAGCGCTCGCTGAAGGCCATTTGGACCATTAACAGATAGGGATCGCCCTGGGTTGCTAACAAGTGATGAAAGAGGATTCCCTCCTGCAGCGGGGAAAGAGCATAGATGTCCTGGATATTGGCTACAGAGAATTTTTGGACGATGCGATCGATCTCATCTTGCTCCACTTCAATCAAGGGCAGGAGCTCTGGGGTTATATTTAGGGCGTGTTCAGTGATCAGGTTAGGGGGAACCGTGATCGAGTTCTCTGGTTTTGGCGCCTCAGCCGAATCCTGTGCCCCAGGTAGTTTTAGTGTGCCAGCTAGACCGGCAAGAGTTGGAGCAGTAAATAGCTCACGGATTTCAACGCTCAAACCAAGGTGGCGGATGCGTTCCATCAGCTCAACCGCTAGAAGTGAGTGGCCGCCCAGTTCGAAGAAGTTGTCATCGCGTCCGACTCGCTTCACCTGCAGTAATTCAACCCAAATCTGGGCCAAAGCTTGCTCGATCGGTCCTTGAGGGGCCTGGTAGGTGCGTTGTAAAAGCGCGCTGGCGTCCGGAGCAGGTAAGGCTCTACGGTTGAGTTTGCCGCTGACGGTTAAAGGCAAAGCCTCCAGCTGCACAAAAGCACTGGGTACCATGTAGTCGGGCAAGTGCGTTGCTAACTCGGCACGCAGTGCGCTGATCAGAGCAGATGCATCTTGCGCTTGCGCGGCGGCACTGGTCGTGAAGTAAGCGACCAGGCGTTTATCGCCCGGCACATCTTCTCTGGCGATAACCGCCGCCTCTTTGATTCCGGCACATTGACGCAGCCGAGCTTCAATCTCACCGAGCTCAATCCTGAACCCACGCAGCTTAACTTGGCTGTCG
>JAFAHI010000723.1 GCA_019237325.1 Verrucomicrobiota bacterium
ATCGCCGTATCGCCGTATCGCCGTATCGCCGTATCGCCGTATCGCCGTATCGCCGTATCGCCGTGTCGCCGTGTCGCGTGTCGCCCTGTCGCCGTGTCGTCCTTACCGCGTTCTCAGCCGCATCGACTTACCCGACCGCTTTCGCAGTACCGCTAACACCTCGGCCATTACACTAATGGCAATTTCCTCCGGGGAATCCGCCCCAATATCAATCCCCAACGGAGCATGCACTTGGCTCAAAGATTCGGGACTGACTCCTTGAGCTCGCAAGTCGTCGTACACTTTTAGCACCTTGCGCTTACTGCCGATCATCCCGACGTACCCATAACCAGACATCCTCAGAACCGCCTTCAGCGCATCGCGATCGAGCGAGTAATTTCGGTTAACCAGCAGAATGGCGTCGGCCGCATTCCAACTCTGCTGACTTATAAAATCCGCCGGATTTTTGCAGAGATGTTTTTGGTTGGCCGGCTCGAATGCGTTCAGTGTGTCTTCCCGGTCTTCGATCACAAAGACACTCATCTCGCAACTTCGTGCCAGGCGGGCGATGGCGGCAGCGCAATGGCCGGCACCGAATAAATAAATCGATTCTCCGGACCCTTGGGGTTCGATCAAAAGCGTGATTTCTCCTCCGCAAATCGCTCCGAAGGAATCCGGCTCACCTTCGCGTAAGGGGTACCGCTTCAATTCGATCTTACCAGTTTCCAAACAACGCAGTGCATCCTGAACAATCAGTGCTTCGGCTTTACCACCACCGATGGTACCCGAAATCTTTCCCGAGGCATACACGATCATTTTCGTGCCCGCTTGGCGTGGGACTGAGCCTTGAGCACTAGCCACGGTGACCAGTACACACGGTACCACTTGGCTTCTGGCTTCCAATAATTCCGCTAGGATCGAGTAGCTCATACGGTAGTGACGAGCTCCTGCTCGTCCATCGGTTCAAACGTTCTACTCTCCCATATTTCGAGTTCCAACAAATCTCGGACGCGCAGGAGCTGGTCCCTACCGCCTAGGCTCTTTCAATAGTTGCTTCGATCAAACCATGCGGGGCTTCCGTAGGCACAAAAAGCGTATTTGGATTGATCTGTCCGAAGGGCTTCAAATCAATGAGCAAACAGTGAAGATTTGACATTACCAAGTTCACGTCGCTGATCTCAGGACACCGATTCAATGCGGCTAATCCCATGTCGTACATTGTCTTCTGCACGGAGGGGCTATCGTTGGCCACAAAACAATCGAGCATGGCGTTCAAGATATCCTCGTTAGTCTGGTTATAGTCCGCAGGCGCTATCGCGAAGGTCCATTTGCTTGCCATTCTGGTGGCAAGAATCCGGTCCTGGGTCTCGGGTAGAGTCGTAAACTCGTCCCGATGAAAGTCGGTAAAGGCAGAACCTGCCGATTTAAGAATAACGAGATCCTGCACACCCGAAGTTAAACGCGTATTGGCCCTGCTAGCGTGAACTTCGCAGATAGGCGTGTACTTTTGCGGGGCCAGGAAGTTCGTGGGAGACGGCTCGCCGTCAGCCTTTAACCGTTGCCAGACACGTTCGCTGGTTTCAATCGTCACTTCCCTGACGTGCGGATACTTTTCCAGGAAATGCTGGGCAAGATCCAACACGAACCGCTCGGTTTGTTCCTCAAGTTTCTCAAAGGCGAGTACATTAACGGTATTTTTCATCGTGTCAGTCGCTACGACGAGTCGATTATCTCCGGCCGAATACGAGCTCTCGAAATCACCTGCCAGCAAGACTTCCACATCGAGCTCCTTGATCGTGTGGAGCGAATCCCGTCTAAGTTTTTTGAGAACTCGAACTTTGGCTTTTCCGTAACGATGATATTTGAGGTTCATAATGCGGTAGGGATGAGCTCCTGCTCATCCGCGGAAACAGTCGAAATCTAGGAGCTAGGAGGCGGGAGGGCAAAACCTGCGCAGCGGAATCGGGGCCTGGTAAGTACTTGGCGCATTGTTTGCTTCCACAGCAAAAGCAGGTTACGAGCCATTTTGTTTGCTGCCGCTTGGTAGCGGATACCTCGTTTTTTGACCATGTTGAATACCAAATATGCGATTCGGGAAGTTAACCGGATGGATGAGTCGACCTTTGTTTCCATATTCGGTTCTGTGTACGAACAGTCATCTTGGGTTGCCGAAGCCGCGTGGCACCATCGACCGTTTGCTTCACTCGATGGTGTGCATGGCGCGATGGACAGCCTCGTGCAAGGAGCTGGTCAAAACCGCCAGATGACCTTGATCAAGGCCCATCCGGAGTTGGCGGGACGATTGGCCGGTTCCGGTCAGCTCACTGCGGAGTCTCGCTCCGAATAAGCGCAAGCCGGCTTGAGCTCGCTATCCGAGAATCTAGACCAGCGGATGCTTGAGCTGAACGACCGCTATCAAAGAAAGTTCGGGTTTCCCTTTATCATTTGCGCTCGTCTAAACAATGTCGCGACGATTCTGCAGGCGATGGAGGATAGGTTAACCAACAGTGGCGAGACGGAATTCAAGACTGCCCTTCAAGAGATTTCTAAAATCGCCAGATTGCGCTTGGCCGACATCATTGTATGAGCGGAAACCTTTCGACGCATGTGCTGGATACCGCTAACGGCCGACCGGCCGCAGGCCTGAAAATTCAGCTTTGGCGAATTGAGTCTAACGAACGCCAGCTGGTCAAAGAGGCTACTACTAATCAGGATGGCCGAACGGACTCACCGTTGTTAGCGGGTGACGAGTTGAAACTCGGAGTTTATGAGTTGGTTTTCCAGGTGGGCACTTACTTTTTAAAGACCACGGAAGAGACTTTCCTTGGCGATGTCCCCGTTCGTTTTCGTATCCTCAACTCCGAAGAGAATTATCATGTTCCTTTGCTGGTCTCTCCTTGGAGTTACACCACCTATCGCGGCAGCTGATGGCGACAATCGACTGGAAAGCACGGGCCGAGCGCGTCTCCCAGAGGTTGGAGAGATTGGCGGGGATCACTGACGAACCCGGCAGATTAACCCGCACGCTGTTGTCGCCGGCGATGGCTGAGGCTACTCAATTGGTTGATCGATGGATGCAAGAGGCAGGTCTGCAAACATCGACCGATTTCATTGGTAACCTGGTTGGACGAACCCCAGACCGTGGCCGGGCACCGATCGACCATGCGGTAGGCGCCGAACGCCGAACGCCGAACTCCAAACGCCGAACGCTCCTGATTGGGTCCCATCTCGATACGGTGCGCGACGCTGGGCGATTCGATGGTGCGCTCGGCGTCGTTTTGGGGATCGAAATTGCCGACATTTCCCGTTCCGGCTTTGATCTGCCCTTTGCCTTGATGATCGCAGGCTTTAGTGACGAAGAAGGCGTCTTATTTCAAACTGCCTATCTCGGTAGCAGAGCGTTTTGCGGCTTGTTGTGCCCGGAGGATCTCGACGTTTCGAACCAGCAAGGTTCGCTCCGGCAGTTGTTGATAGGTGCGCAACCCCGTCGCGCCGTAGTCCCGCAGATAGGGGCGAAGGCGGAACCAGAATTCCGGTTGCCGCCTGGGACCGTGAACCGCGACCAGTTCATCGGTTATTTCGAGATCCACATCGAGCAGGGGCCGATTCTGGCAGATCGAAGTCTTCCCATCGGAGTTGTTACCGCGATTGCCGGTCAATCCCGTTTCCGTTTTAATTGGACTGGGAAAGCAGCGCATGCCGGTACTACTCCGGTGGCATTACGCAAGGACGCCCTTCTCGGTGCCGGCCGTTTCGCGTTGCGGACCGAAGATGCCTGCAGACGGTTCCCTGGCTTGGTTGCGACAGTCGGGGAGTTGAACATCAGTCCCAACGTCAGCAACGTTGTCCCGGGCCGAGTGATCCACTCACTCGATGTGCGTCATCAAGAAGACTCTGTCCGTGCTGCAGCCATCGCCTGGCTTTGCCAGGAGGCCGACCAGATTGCTGCGGAACGGCAATTGGGTTTGGAACGGTTGCTCGTGCAGGAGACCCCATCGGTCTTTTGCGATCCAGATTTCATCACTCGGTTGGCCGCCGCTACGAAATCTGTTACCGGAGACAGCTTTCAACTTCCGAGCGGCGCCGGACATGATGCCGTGATTCTTTCGCAGCTCTGTCCGGCAGGCATGCTCTTTGTACGCTGCCGGGATGGTCTAAGCCATCATCCGGACGAGTTTGTCCACGTCGACGATATGGAAATCGCGCTACGAACCGCAGTCAGGTTTATAGAAAGCTTCGGCAGCACTCCTAAAGGTGATTAGTGAGAGGTGAGAAGTGAGAAGTGATTGGTGGCGCTGACGGCACCGAGGCAATACCTCTCACGTCTCACCTCTCACTAATCACGTCTTACAGCGAAGCCTAAGTCCCGCTCACCTTCGAAAAGTACCACTTTTCAGGTTTTTTATTTTTTCCGGTAACGCTCACCGTTGCCGAGCCGCCGTGGAAGACTGCTTGGAAGGAGAGATCTTCCCCGAAGAACCCTCTCTTCCAGTTTCCACTGAACACATTTTTTCGCAGTTCGCCCTTAACATTCATGGGATTCCGAGCCTGCGGCGATTCGACCGTCAAGACGAGCAGACGCCCATCCGGATAAAAGACGGCTTGGGCCTTGGCCCGATGTTTGTCGTTTCCGTTAACCAAGAGGTGGACCGGGACCGTTCCTTTATAGATCCCGTCATAATGATACTTACTTGCCTGCTCTTGCGCTGAAGCGAAGAAGGGAAAGAGCAGGGCGGCCACAGCCAATAAGTTCAATTTCTGCCAAAAGGTCATTGTGGCTGTTATAGCCAGCACGGATGCCAAGTCGCTAAAAAAATCTCACGCCCGAGTCGGAAACGACACCAAAGCAAAAAAAATTTCACGCAAAGGCGCAAAGGTTAAGACAGAGGAAACAAAATTGCCGCGCAAACTTGTCGCGCCGTAGGCTTGACGCAGACGGAAGCGCAAAAAAAAAAGGCCTCGAAAGGATCTTTCCCCGGGCGCGGGATAGTTGCCGGATCTGCAAGTCGGAGGCAGCGGCTTCCCTGAAAAACCTGTGTTCCTTTTGCGCTTTTTGTGCCTTCGGCCTCCGCCAAGCCCACGGCGCGACAAATTTTTTGCGGCTATTCCTAATCCGTCTTAACCTTTGCGCCTTTGCGGCTTTGCGTGAGTTTTTTTGTTCTTCTGTGCCGGTTTCACAGATTTATCAGCGATTCAGGCCTCTCTGGTACAGCTTTCGCTACGCATGGCCACGAATATGGCGTTAGGGCAAAAGCTCCAGTTTTATCGCCGGCTCCGGAGAATGTCGCTTCGAGACGTTGCTGAGAAAGCCGATTGTTCGCCAAGTTTTCTCTCTCAAATTGAGCTCGATCGCGTCTCGCCGACCGTCAAAAATCTCGAAAAGATTTGTAAAGCGCTCGATCTTACCGCGGCCGATTTTCTCCGTGACGATCCGGTTAT
>JAFAHI010000079.1 GCA_019237325.1 Verrucomicrobiota bacterium
CGATCTGGTTTTTCGGTTAGCCGAGCCCTATCCCGAGGCGGTGGGAATCTATGTAGAACATAGCATGGGCCGGCCTGATGAATTCATCCCCTGGGAAAGGGTGATCAAGATTGACGACGATGCAATCTTTATAAAGCCGTCGGACGACGGGAATCCATATCCATCTTTCGTTGATCAAAAGGGGTGGATTTTACTTGGCGAGCATTTTATTGGCCGGACCATTCTGGATATGGATGGCCGTCAAGTCGAGGTGGTGAACGATGTCCAACTTCTCTTTTCGAAGGGACGAATGATCGTCGTTCACGTGGATACCTCGTTTAATGGTTTTCTTCGCAAATGGCATTTGGAAAGACTTAAATGGTCAGATGACCAGCTGATTGCCTGGCGGTATGTGCAGCCACTTTCCCTGGAAGACATTGGTACAACCGATGCCGTTACTCTCTCGATAACCCGCGACCAAATTAAAGAACTGCCGGGAGAAGATTTGGCAGATGCTATCGAAACTCTTCCGGGTGAAGTACAGCATGCCGTCTTCTCCGTGCTGGACTCGGAAAAAGCGGCCGAAGTACTGGTTGAAGCCGAGCCGCGAGCCCAACGGCAGCTTATTTCCAGTATCCGGCGAGAGCGTGCGCGTACGATTCTGTCGGAAATGTCCATTCCGCAGCTGGCCGACCTGTTATCTATATTGCCGCACGATCAAATGATCACCATGATGGAACTCTTGCCGGAGGACAAAGCTGCTCGAATAAAATCAATTATCTCGGATTTAGAATCCACTGCTGAGGCCTTGATGTCTTCAGATTTTGTTGTCGCCAAGGAATCAACTTCGATTGCCGAAATTTTGAACGAGATCCGACGCCCAGGCCATGATTCCCACAGCATTTCTTATGTCTACCTAGTAGATGATCAGGGTACGTTGAATGGGGTCGTGGATCTTCGTGAGATCGTGCTTGCCGCGGAAACGACTCTGCTAGGAGACCTGATGATCGCGCCCGTGGTTTCAGCAACTACCGAGTCTACCCGGGAAGACCTGGTTGACCTTTTCTCCCGTTATCAGTTTCATCTGATCCCGGTCGTGGATGAACATGATCATCTGCTTGGGGTCGTACACTACCGAGACATCATGAAAGGACTGGTCGCCCGCGCGAGAAGTTAGCCACCAATTTACGGGAATTAGACGGCTACGAGAAAGCAGAGTTATGCCACGGATCAAAATGACTCGAACTGTGCGGTTCGCCCTTTGGGCGTTGCGGATTTACCTTCTGATTCTGTTAACTCTTATAGCGATAAAGTTCGTACGCGTTTTCTCGGCGTCCGGTGATCATCAGCCGGCACCCGCAGCGCAATCGCAGTGACGAGTGTCCGGTAGGGACCGAATGGTCTTCGCCGATCTTCGAGGCAATACGTGCCAGGACTTCGGCGAACTCAGTCGAGCCGCTACTATCATTCGGTACCTTGCGGGACCAAAGCGGCCCGCTCCAAATCTGCTACGGCGATGCGCCAAAACGCGCCTCCTGAAGTGCTGAATTTCTAAACTCCTTGAGATGCTTTGATTCTTGGTAAAGCTGCTGAACTTGCTGGTCGGATATTTGACCGAAAATCTTGTACCAGCGAGCAACAGAAAAGAACAGGAACGGAGTCATCAAAGCTACTACCTCGTCGGCTAAACTTCGTAACTCGTTGTAAGCCGAAGGAGGCGCCGTTGGTAAAGCAACGATGATCTTGGCCGGAGATTGTTGCCGTAAAGCGGCAATGGCGGCTTTCATCGTTAACCCGGTCGCGCTGCCGTCGTCTACCAAGATACACTTCAGACCTGTCACTCGAAGCGGAGGAGCCTCGCTACGATATGCTATCTCGCGCCGCTTTAGTTCTTGTTTTTCTTTAGCAGTGACGGCTTCTATCACATCATCGGATATTCTGAGAAGCGCAATGAATTCGTCGTCTAAAACTCTGGTTTCATCGTTAGCAATTGCGCCCATGGCCACTTCGGTGTCCCTCGGCATACCCAGTTTACGCACGACCAGGATATCCAGCGGCGCATTCAACGCCTTTGCTACCTCAAATCCGACCGGAACTCCACCTCGGGCCAAAGCAACCACGATTAGGTCAGGGTCATTCGCGTAGTTACTCAGTTTTTGAGCTAGTAACTGCCCTGCCTCCCTGCGATCTTTGAACCGTGCCATAGACTATACTCTCCTCTCTGGGAAATTCGGTTCTTTGAAGCGGAAGCGCTACACTAAAGCTGTTCACCGCCAACCGGATTCTGCTTAGATTGGTCTGTGATGGCGCGACCAGCAGGCCAGGCCCAAGCGACATCAGACTGGATGCCGCTCACGCCAGGAGGTTGCTATCCCTCGAACGTACTGGGCTCGTTCAAATGCCTCGGGGGTCGGGCATTTCAATTGGCTTAAGCTTCCTTTCAGTTGTTCGACGGAATCGTATTCGTGCTGTTCCAGCCATTCCGCCAGCTCGTGCTCGACCAGGGTGAGATAAGGTATCCCTCTCCGGATAAGAGCTGAACAGAGCATGGTGACATCCGCTCCTGCCATTAACATCTTAACGACATCGCGGCCGCTATGGATGCCGCTCGTGGCAGCCAGATCAACTTTTAGCCGGCCATAAAGGAGAGCGATCCAGCGCAAAGGCAAACGCATCGCCATCGGTGAGCTCAGGAGAAGGTTAGGATTAACGTCTAATAATTCTAAGTCGATATCCGGCTGATAGAATCGATTGAAGAGGACCAGCCCTTTTGCTCCTTCTTCTACCAACC
>JAFAHI010000177.1 GCA_019237325.1 Verrucomicrobiota bacterium
TAAGCTTCAGCATCGTGCTTCTTCGGGGCTTCTTTGCCGAGTTACCTAAAGAACTATTTGAAGCCGCGATCATGGACGGCTGCAGCTATCCCCGCATGTTCTGGCGTATTACCCTTCCACTCTCTCGCCCAATTCTAGCAACAGTCGGAGTTTTGGCTCTCGTCGGAAGTTGGAACAACTTCCTCTTGCCGTTGGTGACTATCAACGATGACTCGGTTTATCCTTGGCCGTTAGGGATTATGCAATACCAGGGCCAGTACGGCACGGAATGGGGAAAAGTGCTGGCATTCGTTACTCTTACAATGATCCCAGCCATCACGCTCTATTTGCTCGCCCAAAAACAAATTATCGCAGGCCTTACTTCGGGAGCCGTCAAGGGTTAAATGCATCGTAATCCGGAGTCGGCATCCTGGTGACGCGCGCACCTACCTCGGCCGCCACTTTCAGGGCGATCTCTGGACCCAGCTAACCCAGGGCTAAAGCCCTGGGCTGTTCTCTGCGACCATTTCATGGTCAAGAATCTGCTAGCGCAGCGCCACCAATCACCAATCACCAATCCCCTTTCACCTTTCACTGCTCACTGCTCACTGCTCATTGATTACTACTCTTGAGCCTTGCCCGTAAACCGTCCACACTCCTGCCATGGTCGAACTTTCAACCTATCTCTTCCCGGCCACTCAAGCATTCTTTTGTATTATCATCGGCATTATCTGGCTGGTCGGCTTTTTCCGTCACCGCAACTTCGGTTTTATCCTGCTAGCCTTTGTGATGCTAGCCGAAGGGGCGACGGCCCTAGTCAGACAAGGACTCGTTAATTACGTTATCTATCATCAGACCGGTCTTTCCGTTAGCGAACGGACGACGTTCTTCGGAACTATTAGTATGGTGTTCCTGGGCATTTACGTTTTCTATTGGATAGCTGGCGGTCTTGGAGCCGTTCTGATCGTCTTCCACCGTACCGAGTCGCAAACTCAAGGAGTACAGCGTCCCCCAATTAGCTAGGAATCGAAGTCGCGGTTCGGATTCGGTTTTTGTTTTGACACGCGCCAGCAGGTAGTGTAGGAGGTCCACCGCCGGTGGAGCTCAGGTCCAAAAAAAAGGTGGCCTCGCCGGACGCGAAACCACCAAGCTATTTGTCTCGTGAGTTAGTTGGTTAAGTAGACTGTATTATTTACGCTCCACCTTCACTTTACGGCCAGTCTGATGGTCGAGGTAAATTTCCTTGTTGCCCTTTTTCTCGATCAATTCGTAACGACTAGGCGCCTGTTGAATTTCCTGAGTAGTGACCACTTGATCGGGAACCTCTGTGGTGGTCGTTGTCGTGGTTTCTTGGGTAACGGTCGGCGATTGGACAATCTCACCGGTCGGGTTTACGTAGACCACTTGCTGACCGGTATCGGTCATAACTGTGACTCCGTAGATTCCGTTATCCTGGACCACACGTACCACCCTGGACGGGGAAGTTATTCTCGTCTGCTTTATCACCGACGATTGGACAACCTGAGGCAGTGTAGTGAATTGGATCTCATCGGCTTTCGCGAGGGCAACGAGAAACACACTCGCCCCGGCAACGGCAATAAAACGAGTTAAGTTTTTCATTAAGTGTCCTTTCTTTGCAGTTGAATGTCCTGCGTCGGCGATAGTGCCGACACCAGGGATGTCTTCTTGTTACTAAATTCGCATCCGGGACAGCCAATGGATGTGTGTCATCATGGCTGTCCCGCTGCAACCAAAGCTACTCAGCGTTAAGGAGTTGGTGAGGCTTTTGCTTTTCCTTTGGACTTCTCCTGGTTTTGTTGCTCACCAGGAGTCCGAGTTGTTTCTCGTTGCTGTTTCTGCCCCTGCTGCTCGCCATTAGTGCTTCGTTGAGAAGCATTTTTCTCCTGTTGCCCATTGTTAGGCGCTGCAGATTCTCGATTTCCCTGATCTCGCTGTTCACCTTGCGGGGTTTGATTTTGAGTCTTTTGACTTTCCCTCATGTTTTTGTCGCCCTGGTCGGTATTACGTTGCTCGTCCCGCATGTTTTTTTGACTCTGGTCAGCATTACCTTGATCGGTCTTTTCCCTCATGTTCCCACTTTGCTGGTCACGTTCTTCGGTTCGAGCTGCGCCCTTATTTTGTTCGTTGGTCCGAATATCGGTCTGATTCTTTTCAGTTGTCCTTTCATCGGTCTGGCTATTTGTTTGGCTTCCTTCCTTCATCCGAACTCCACCTCTCGCTTTACCAGCTCCACCCTTTACGATCACCCGCTTATTGGTCTGATGATCGATGAAGATCGCGTCAGGACCCTGGTCTTGCACGAACTCGTACCGTTCGCCTGCGCTTTGTACCTGATCCAATGTCACGGTAACTTCGCCGGATTCAGATCCGCCCGTAGTCTCGCCCGTCGTCTCCACAACCCCACTAGGCCGTTCAACGATATTTCCCTCGGCATTGACGTAGACCACTTGCTGCCCGCTATCGGTCAACACCGTAACTTCATAGATGTTGTCCGATAGTTCCACAACCCGGACAACCTTTTCTGGAGCTGTGATATTATAGTGATGAAAGACGGTCGTCCTGACTACCTGAGGCAAAGTAGTGAACTGAATCACTTTTTCTTCTTTTGCCTTCGTGGTCGCACACAGAAATAGACCGAGTACGGCGGCCGCGATGATATATTTTATCCTGTTCATTTATTTTCTTGGATTTACTTCTCTCCCGCCGTACGGACGAAAAGCCGGACGGAGAACACCCCTCCTATTGATCGTGTGTCTCCTGCGCCGCGGATTTGTGGAACTCGATGTAGTAGAGGCTACACAGATAACAATCGGGTCCTGGTAGTGGCTAGACCGCCGGGTCAACTCATTACAATTTACTGACAGTACAATTACAACGGATCTGAGCGTGATTTATGCGACTTGTGGATCGCGTCCCGGCAAACCGCTCGTCCATCACCCATTTTTGTTAGCGATTTACTAACCTAAATTACGGATCGCTTCGGTCTGTTGTTTTCACGCATCGCAAGGGATGCGGTTAGCACGTCGGTATTCCCCAAGGTCAGGTTTGGGTCTGCATCCAGAGCTAAGTCTGTCCCAGGATTTTCGCGGAACCGATGAATTGCTACGTATCCGATCATGGCAGCGTTATCCGTAGTTAGAGCGGGTTGGGCCAGCAATACACGTTTGCCGGCCCTCTCCACGGCTTCCCCTATCTTCTGTCGAAGCCGAGAATTGCAGCTAACACCGCCACTAACTGTTATTAGACCGACGCCTAGTTCGGCTGCTGCCGCTATAGTTTTGCGAACGAGGACATCCACTACTGCCTCTTGAAACGATGCGGCCACATCGGCCACGTAATCGCCTTCAAGCTTCGGCAACAGATATCGGACCGCTGTTTTGATTCCGCTAAAGCTGAAATTGAAGTCCTGACGGCCCACCATTGGCCGGGGAAGATCGTACCGCCCGGGATCACCTTTTGGTGCGAGCGCGTCGATCTGAGGGCCTCCCGGGTAGGGCAATCCTAACAACTTGGCGACCTTATCGAACGCTTCTCCGGCCGCGTCATCTACAGTTCCGCCCAGCACCTGATATTTTCCGACGCCATCCACCAAAACCAGTAATGTGTGCCCCCCACTTACAACCAATCCGATGGAGCGCTCGGGGCGATATTCAGTCCTAAAGAATGGTGAAAGCAGATGCGCCTCGATATGGTTAACACCAATAAAAGGTCTGTTGAGACCGATCGCCAGGCCTTTCCCGAACGAGTATCCGACCAATAACGATGTGAGCAACCCAGGCCCGCGCGTCGCTGCAACGCAATCGATCTGCTGCACCTTAACGTGCGCCTTTTCCAGCGCTTCGGTAACTAAAGGTTCGACCTTTGAAAGGTGATTACGGGATGCTACTTCCGGCACCACTCCGCCGAACCGGCGATGGATCAGCGTTTGACTGGAGATGCAAGAGCTCAAGAGCCTACTACCATCCAGTACTGAAGCCGCCGTCTCATCGCAGGACGTCTCGATGGAGAGTACGATCGGGCCGGACAATCGGCCTTCGTCCCTATGGCCCTCACTCCAGCGCGACAACACGTCACTAGCGTGGTCGACGGGGCTCGCAGACGTTCTAGCGGGCGACAAGGCTCACTTCTCCGACGGTTGCGACGGTTGAGGCTGAGCGCCGCCCTGAGTATAAATCATGACGCTCTTCACCGCGTCGACCGCTCGGTCCAGCTGCGAATCCCGTTGGCTACTGGCAAATTTTTGATCATCTGGCGACAGAGGACCTTCCTTCCTTCGCAAAAGAAGCGCCTTCTCCTGATCCAGTGTCAACGACGCTTTGATATTAGGTGTGACTCCATTTTGATGGATCACCTGGCGGCTAGGAGTGTAGTATTTGGCAGTGGTTAAGCGGAGCGCCGAACCATCGGGCAATTGGATAACGCTCTGTACGGATCCTTTCCCGAATGTAGTCTCTCCTACAAGAATCGCCCGGTTGAGATCTCGTAGTGCGCCGGCGACAATTTCGGCTCCGCTCGCACTCTGACCGTTGACCAGCACGGCCATCGGCATATTCAGTCGAGGCTTGGCCTTTTGGTCCGTAAAGTATTCGCGGCGTTGGGAACCCTCTCGACCCTCGGTATACACCACCATCGTCTTAGGCGGTAAGAATTGTCCGCACACATCGACGGCGCTGGTCAACAATCCGCCCGGGTTGAAACGCAGATCCAAAATCAGCGCCTGCATCCCTTGACGCTGGAGATCATCTAATTTCTGTGCGAGTTCTTGGGCCGTGGGTTCGTTGAACTGGGTGATTCGCACGTAACCGATTCTGAACTTGGTACCCTCGGATTGATCCAGGATCTTGGCGTCCTTGACGCTGGTCACCTTTATGATCTCGCGTTGCAGGGTGAAATCTTTCGTTTCCTTGGTCGATGGGCGATAGATTGTGAGCGTCACTTTTTGGCCAGGATCGCCTTTCAACATATTCAAAGCGTCCTGCAAGCTCATCCGGTCGGTTACATTTCCATTAATCCGAAGGATCTCATCTCCGGGCATGATGCCGGCCCGGAAGCTTGGAGTATCCTCCATGGGAGTAACCACCGAAATGACACCGTCCTTGGTGGAAACGACAATGCCCAGGCCGCCAAACTCGCTCTTGGTCTCATCCTCCATGTCCCTGAAATCGGCCGGTTCCATGAACTGGCTATGGGGATCAAGGCTGTTGAGCATGCCATGCAAAGCCGAATAGGTCAGGCCACGGTAGGAAGTCTTGCTTTCATCCACGTAGTCCTGCCGCACCAATTGCAGGGCTCGAGTAAAGACCGTGAGATTAAAATAGTCCGTGTTCGAGTCGGCAGTTGCGTTTCCGGTTAGGACTCTGTAGCCAACCGCCAGATTGAACGACACGAGCAGCGCCACCATTAAGACAACCAATTTGCGCTTCATGTAAGGGGGGAACGTAACACAGGCTTAAGAATAGGAAAGCGGGCCATAGGGGGGCGAGGCTCGTGTGGGCGAATGGGCGCGCCGGCGAATGGGCGAAATGGGCGCGGTAGGGCGAAAAACTCGGCGCGACAACGTATTACCTTACTTTTGGCTTCTCCGCGCCGATTTTGAGCCGCGACACCTGATGAGCCACCTCCGGAAAATAGAGCCGGACCGCAAGCTCTATTCGTACCCACTGAGGCAAAGCCACACGCCGCAGCACGGCTCAAAACCGGCGCGAATACCCCAGCAACAAAACCACGCTCTTGGCGCGCCCGAGTTTTTCGCCCTACCCATCGGCAGCTCCGGTGCGTCCGCTCGCCCACTCGCCGTTTCGCCGGTACGCCAATTCGCCCATTCGCCTAAAACCGCTTCCGGTGCCGGACGAGGCGGTTGCCCTTTTCGTTTACCAGCACCAATTCGTCTTCGGTGAGACTTTCAATACGCTCTTCGACCTGGTAGGTCTCGACCGAGCTAGAATCGCTTCGATAGACCTCTCCTGAGGCGACAAGTTTCCCATCCTTAACGTCCCAGATACCGGAAAAGCTCCAACGCGTGGTACCCCCGTCGGCATGCATAATTTCATCTGCGGAATGCATTCCATCGCGATGAAAGCTATTCTCTCCGTAGAACCGGTAGTTGCCTCCGGCCTCGTCAGTAATCCAGGTCCCAACTAACTTTTGAGTCAATTCCTGGTCGGTTGGTGCGGATTTGTGGCAGGCGACGCCGACGGCGACGAGCAAAGTGCCCGCGAAAACGCCTCGTAGAATAAGCCGTCGCCACCTCATTCCGCTTAATTTCACCACAGAGACACAGAGGACACAAAGATCTGAAAAAGGAAACCAAAAATTGGCCTCTGTGTCCTCTGTGCCTCTGTGGTGAAATTAGACGAGGCGATTTTATCAGGCCGCGTCTTTGTCCTGTTTTCTGCGAATGAGAGGAGCTCGTTTCCCCTCGACCACGGCTCGATTGATCACTACGTCGGCGATGTCTTCCCGGCTGGGAACGTCATACATAACGTCGAGCATGATCTTTTCGAACATGGAACGAAGCGCTCGGGCCCCGGTTCCTTTAGTTGCCGCCTGCTGGGCCAGCGCTCGGAGAGCATCCTTGGTAACCACCAAGTTAACTCCCTCCATCGCCAGCAGTTTGGTATACTGCTTCACCATCGCGTTACGCGTGTCGGTCAAAATCAGGATCAGCTCTTCCTCAGTTAAGCTATCCAACGCCGTCACAATCGGTAACCGGCCGATGAACTCCGGAATCATCCCGAAAGAGAGCAGATCTTCAGGCTCGGTATGCCGCAATGTGTCCCGCAAATGGAGTTCCGAAGAACTGGTTTGGGGCGAATGAAAGCCGAGCACCCGGTTGCCTAAACGCCGATTGATCAAGCGATCCAACCCAACAAAAGCGCCTCCGCAAATAAACAAAATCTTTTCGGTATTAACCTGGATGTACTCTTGGTGAGGATGCTTCCGTCCGCCTTGAGGTGGGACATTGCAGCTGCTTCCTTCCAAGATCTTCAGAAGCGCCTGCTGGACACCTTCGCCGGAGACATCGCGGGTGATACTGACGTTATCCGTTTTGCGGCCGATCTTGTCTATTTCATCGATGTAAACAATCCCGATCTCAGCTCGCTTGACGTCGTAGTCCGCGTTCTGCAAAAGCCGCAAAATGATATTCTCGACGTCTTCGCCGACGTAGCCGGCTTCGGTCAAGGTAGTAGCGTCAGCGATGCAGAACGGCACATCTAGAATTCGGGCTAATGTCCGGGCGAGAAGCGTCTTCCCGCACCCAGTCGGGCCGATCATCAAGATATTGCTCTTTTCGATCTCGACGTCAGCGTACGGATCGAGGGACAAATCCTTTGTGGGGTTGGCGTTCAGGATGCGCTTGTAATGGTTATGCACCGCCACCGAAAGGACCTTTTTAGCTGCGTCCTGGCCGATCACGTGTTGATCAAGCTCGCGCCTGATCTCAGCGGGTTTAGGTACACGCAGCGTCGTCGTCTGACGCCGGGCATCCTCATTTAACTCTTTGTCCAGGATGCCCTTACAGACGTTGATACAATTGTCGCAGATGTAGACACCTGGCCCGGCGATTAATTTGCGAACTTCTGCGTGGCTCTTTCCACAGAAAGAGCACATCGTCAGATTAGAGGCCCGAGCCATACGACTTGCTAAACCGCTCTAGAAGATACCAAGAAACCTTTCACGAAGCTAGCACCCTATCACCATTTTGTGGAAGCGCCTCTTTGACGTCCTTGCGCGACTTCACCACCTCATCCACCAAACCGTACCCTCGCGCCTCTTCAGAGGACATCCAATAGTCGCGGTCGGAATCGAGTTGAACCTGTTCCTCAGTCTTGCCGGTGTGGTGGGACAAGATATGGATCAACCGTTTCTTGATCTTGAACATCCATTCCACCGTGCGCTCGACATCGCTAGCAGTACCCTGGGCACCACCGGAGACTTGGTGAATCATAATGTCCGAATTCGGTAACGCATACCGTTTTCCGCGGGTCCCCGCAGCCAGCAACACCGCTCCCATGCTCGCGGCTATTCCGACACAATAGGTTGCTACATCGCAGGTGACGAACTGCATCGTATCATAAATCGCTAACCCAGCAGTGACCGAGCCCCCCGGCGAATTAATGTACACGTTGATATCCTTCTTAGGATCCGTCATCTGCAGAAAAAGCATTTGCGCCACCACCAAATTGGCGACGTGATCATCGATAGCCGTCCCAATGAACACGATCCGATCGTTTAGCAACCGGCTATAAATATCGACGCTTCGCTCTCCCCTTCCCGTCTGCTCGATCACCATGGGAACCAGGTATGAGCTTGGCTTAGAATA
>JAFAHI010000298.1 GCA_019237325.1 Verrucomicrobiota bacterium
TGGTTCTTCCGGATTTAGCGTGGGATTTTAATCAAGGGTTACGGGCGGGCGAGAGCCTGAGAGCAAGTATTTATCGGCGTTCAGCGATGTCATCATACGCAAAATTCAATCTCGGCCGCATTCTTTCCCTTCAAAACTCCGCTAGAACCAGTAACTAAGGGGTTTTGAAGGGAAAGAATGCACCTCGAAGCCTTATTAAAATCCCACACTAAACCCGGAAGAAGGAGCAGTAATCAGTATATAAGTAATCAGTTCAGAAACGGTTCGATCCCCAA
Organism: Verrucomicrobiota bacterium; assembly: GCA_019237325.1. Classification (GTDB taxonomy): domain Bacteria; phylum Verrucomicrobiota; class Verrucomicrobiia; order Chthoniobacterales; family JAFAMB01; genus JAFAVN01. Next base: position 276 of record JAFAHI010000298.1, read on the forward strand.
GGGAGTACTGATTAGTGATTACTGATTACTCTGCATGATTTGGCTGCTTCGGGTGAATCAGCAATTAGGTCTGGATAGTGAAGCGAGGAGCGACAGTTTCGGCTTCGCTGTAAACGCGGCCGCCCCACTGGGTCTCAAAAAATTGGCTTAGACTGATTGATTCTTGCCGCACGAAACCACTGGGCAATTGTTTGTTAGCAAATAACTCAAGGACAGCAACTATTCCAGCCGCGGTCGAAAGCTGGATAGCTGACAGGGAACGGCCGCTGACTTGACCCGCGTAGATCTTTTTCACGAAGCTTCTCTGCAGGAGCGCTCCGCCGTCGGATCCTACCGAATTGACGTAAACCACGACAACGTCATTGAAGGTTAATGGGATCTCTTGATCGAAGATCTGGGTTAGCACCTCCTGTCTTTGGCACAGGTTCAGGTCGACCAGCAGAAACTTCATTAGATCCCGATGCCCAGGATAACGCAGAGTCTTATAGCTGAGCTCGTTAACTTTGCCTTCGAAAGATTCACACATGGTGGCGACACCACCTGAGGTGTTGAATGCTTCGTATTCAACACCGTCGATGGTTAGGCGTTCGACTCCGTCCAACGGATTGGTTAGCAGCCGGCGGCCTTGAATTAGTGCTTCGCCGAACTGGCAATACTCGTTGATTAGTCCGGCCGTGCTCCAGCTTAAGTAATACTTCATCTGGTTGCTGGCAGATAAAGGCAAGGCGCCAACCCGCATTTCCACGCTCCGGGTCTGTTTGAACGAGTTAGCGATTCCGCTGGCGATAATGTTAATCGCCCCAGGTGCCAGGCCGCATTGGGGCATGAACGTGCCTCGCCGCCCTTCGCTCAGATCGCGCACAAAATGGGTGGTTTCAACGTCCTCGGTCAGGTCGAAGTAAGATCGGTCGAGATCGGCGCAGGTCGTAGCGATGGTTTTGTTTAGATAAAAGGGCGCGGCGCTGACGATCACATCGCAGGATTCAACAAACGCTTTTAATGCCGGACGCGAAGTGACGTCCAGGGTTTGACTCGAGGACTTGGGTAGACTCTGCAGGCTGTCCAGAGGGCGGTTATCAGCCAGCCGTACTTCCTGGCAAAACGTGCACGTCTCCAACAGTGCCGCGATCGACCCCCCAATTTTCCCTGCACCTATAATTCCAATTCGCATGGTCGAGTACCTCCGGGGCTATCGCGCGGTAACCGCCCGCGGGTCTGTTGCCTCAATAATGACGCTCACTGATTTTTGATTGAATCCCTTGAAACCGCCCCGGCGCTGTAAGTTCTCCAAATGGCTTCCAATGGCGCCTTCCTCCAGAAACTTCTTGGCCTGCTCCTGCGTAATGAAGTCAAGTTCTAGCAGCAGCTCCACTCGTTTCGGGTCCACCTGCCACCGTTCGCCTTGAGTAAAGGCTTGCTTCAAGAAATCGAAGTTTGAGAAGGGATTCATGGTATTGATTCCCTCCTCAGCCAACTGAGCGCGGAGATTTTCGAATTCAAACCGGGCTTCGAGGTGGTGCATGCCAGCTTGCAGCAAACTGTCTCCATGTAGCGCGCACCACAGTCCCACTGTCCGGAGCACGGGGGCGTCTTGCAATCGCTGGCTCGAGAAATCGATCTCAGTCTCTTCTGGCATCAGATCCACATCGGCAAAAACCGTGATCCCGGTAACCGCGTGTTCCAGGATCTGAGCGCCCCAACCGGCTTCAGCGCCGGCGTAATACCGTTCGCGCTTCTTAAAACCGAAACTCTCCAGGAAGCCCATCAGGTATGGAAACAAATAGCGGGAAGAGCGGAATGTATGATGATCGTGATTGCCCCAGCCTAGGCCGAGCAGATCCTGTCTCCGCTTTTGGATCCGGCCAGCTCGGTTCTTGAGCTCCCAGTAGGCGCGTTCTTCGGAAAAGAACAGTTCGCAGGCTACATCCGCACCCACTCGACGGATTGCCTCCTGTTGTAAGGCAAACGCGCGCCGGACTCCCTCGTCATCGGTTGGGAAATCCCGTTTTCGGGTTCTCCAAAGCTCGCGTACGGCAATGACTTCCGCCGCGAATCCGGGAACGTTCTCAGACTTAACGAAGTCCCGATAGGCGAGTCGCTCTATTGCAGTAAAAGTATGCCCCTGTTCAGCGCTAATGACGACTTCGCGCAGACGGTCCCCGAAGGATCCCCGAATCTCTCCAGATAACTGCTGTCGAGCAGCAAAATCGACAACCGATTCCGGGCGGATCGCCACTTTCACTGGAACCGAGTTCAGACTGCCCCCCGGGTGTAACAGGACTCGCGGCAACATGGCGCGCGGGTGATAAAGTACCTTTTGGCCGGCTTCGGCTCGTACGGGTTCGTCGATAAACCCGGCGTCACGGAGTTCCTCCTCATGCTCAGGCGCCAACGTGAAGTGATCCACCCATTCAAGAAAGTCGGTACCGGTCTTAGCCGACATCTCTTTGGCTAGTGTTTCTGCTGCCGAGTTTTTACGTAGGAACGCCGAGATAAAATCGCGGACCAGACTTTCAGCTTGATAGGCCAGAGGCCAATCGAACGAGGTGTCGGTGGGTGTGGGGTGGGTTGCGGTAGTCATAGGCCTAAGGACTCAGATCATGGGATTGAGCATTCGGGATACCAGGGACGTTAGCGTACCGGTACTTAATAATACAAGTCCAACGAGCGCACTTAACTAAATAAATAAAGCGGATCAACGATTTTGATTAATATTTTTAAATACAAGTGGCTTCGAACGATAAAAGTCTTAAATCCCAGTGAGAAATTATACTTTACTCGACTTATTAAGTATTCTTTAGCCGACTCACTCAGTATACTTTTGTTGACCTAATAGTTATCCCGATTAGCTTCGATTAATTTATGAGCTCTCAAAACTATGCTCACCCCGAGTCGCTGGTTAGCACCGATTGGTTGGCCGAACATCTGACTGATCCGAACGTCCGGATCATTGAAAGCAATGAGGATGTGTTGCTCTACGATACCGGTCATATTCCTGGTGCTGTCCACGTTGATTGGCGTAGGGATTTAAATGACCAAACGGTCCGTGATTATATCGATCCGGAAGGGTTCGCAAAGCTGGCCGCATCGATCGGCATCACGCCGGACACAACTTTGATCTTTTACGGAGACAAGTCCAATTGGTGGTCCTGCTATGCTCTTTGGGTCTTTACGCTATTTGGCCACAAAGATATGCGCATCCTGAATGGCGGACGGGATAAGTGGATCGCTGAAGGCAGGCCGGTTACGAAAGAGAAACCGCAGTATCCGGCAACGAAATACCCGACTCCGTCGGGGCGCAAAGATAGTGAGATCCGGGCGTTCCAGCAGGACGCCTTGGCGCAAAGCAAGGCAGGGAAGCCCTTAATCGACGTGCGGTCGCCGGGCGAATTCAAAGGCGAGATCACCCACATGCCGGAATATCCGCAAGAAGGGGTGCTGCGCGGAGGACATATTCCGGGGGCAAAAAGCGTACCTTGGAAAACGGCGGCAAAGGATGATGGCACCTTCAAGTCTGCGGACGAATTGCGAAAGATTTACGTCGAGAACCTGAACTTTTCGCCTTCCGACCACACGGTCGTCTACTGCCGGATTGGTGAACGCTCGAGCCACACCTGGTTTGTGCTAACAAAGCTTCTCGGTTTCCAGGACGTTCTGAATTACGATGGATCCTGGACGGAGTGGGGTAATACCGTCCGCGTTCCGATCCAGAAGCCGTAGCGAAAAATGGGGAGGGCGCGCGTCCTCGCGCGCCATTAGGGCGTTGTTTCATTCTAAGGCGTCGACATGACGGAAGGTTTGACAACGCCCGGCGCTTCGCTCACCACGGATCGAGGGGATCCGACGTCGCCAAATCAGCAGGAAAACTAGTTTTAGACAAAGGCTATGTCGGACAGGGCGCGAGCCCTCCCGACGTGAGGCGCCGTTTGTCTTGAATCTCAAAAAACAAATGAATTGCGGGGAACTCGATGAGTTGGGATCAGTAGAAGTTGTGGACTCCACGTCTGTCTATCCAACCGGTTTACAAAGCATTATCGATCTGTTCGTATCTCTGCCAGACGAAGAGAAACGTGAGACTTTAATTTCTTACGCAGAGCAAACGGGTAAATGGCGACCGCGGGAAGGGGAGTCCTTCGATTTGGAGGACATTCGGAAAGACGAAGAATGTGCGGACACCGTTGGTGTTTTCTTAAAGGTATCAGAGGGAGATAAAGTCCGTTTCCGCATCACGCTGGGTCCACAGGTGCAGACACTGACCAAGGCGATGACTTCGATTCTTTGCCGCGGCCTGGAGGGAGCTACCTTGCCTGAGGTCCTCGAGCTACCCAGTGATTTCGTCCCGAAAATCATCGGAGCAGAGCTCGTACGAGCCCGCAGCCACACGGTCTATTACGTGCTCACCCGAATGAAAGGGATCTGTACTGTTTTCCGGAACAGAAAGCGGGCGGCGGAATCCTAGGGGACGGGCACGCGCCAGACCGAGAGAGAGCGCGTCCGACGTATGGTGAAAAGTGAAAGGTGAAAAGTAATTCGCGACAGCGAGGCTCTTAACCTTTCACTTTTCACCTTTCACTTTTCACCGATTCTACCCGATGCGCGTCTGGTGGAACTCTCGCAATCGACTGACTCCGTGGCTCCTGGCCGGACTACTCGGATTATTCCTGGCTTGTTCCAGGCCGTCCGTCCCCTGTACGAATGCGGTTTCGTCTGAGGAGATTTCTCCCAGCGGCAAATTTAAGGCCGTTATTTTCCATCGGTCTTGTCAGGAATGGGTTGGGTCGACCCTAACCACCAACGTCTCCATTCTCCCGGCTAACCAAAGCCCGGGAGATGGAAATGGGAACGTGATGTCTTACAAAGGAGATGTCGGCGTCCGAGCCGGTTGGTTAAGCGAGCAACGTTTAGCGATCTACAGCTTTGCCGATCTCAACGGCGCAACTCGGTTGGACACGGTCGGCGGCGTCACCATCGAATACCCGCATATGGTGGACGCGGATATCGTGAGGCCAGCACCGCCTGCGCCGAGTCCGAGCGCTTCTGCGGATGGCTCAAAGTAAGCAGTGAGCGGTAAGCAGTGAGCGGTAAGCGATAGGTCAGAAATAAGTGAAGAGCCGGTAAAACCGGCCGTGAGACCTGTTCTTACTGCTCACTGCTTACAGCTTACTGGTTACTGGTTACTTTGCCCCTCAGCGCTCTTGGCGTTATCTTGCGCCATGAACCCAAGCCGTACAGTTCAGCTTGCCTACGGGCGCGGGTTTCTCGACGTCGACCTGCCGGCGCATAGGACCGATGTCATTGAGCCGGTTTCTGTTCCCGGCTTGAGGGACGAGAAAGAAAGTTTCCTGCAGTCGTTGCATCATCCGATCGAAAGCCGTCCGCTCCGCGAACATCTTTTTCCCGACGCGAAGGTCTGCATTGTTTTCACGGACATTACGCGAGCGACTCCGAACGAGAGGATTATTCCGTGGTTGCTCGAGTACCTGACTGCGTTCATTCCGGCCAGCAATATCACCCTCATCAACGGAACGGGAACCCACCGACCAAACACGGATGCTGAGTTGCGGAGGCTGCTGACCGATGACGTGGTCGACCGGTATCAGGTGATAAACCACAACGCAGAAGACTTGAATGAGCTGGTCCAAGTTGGAACTACCCGAGCCGGCGGCCCGGCCTTAATAAACCGGCGCGTGGTTGAAGCGGATGTTCGGATCAGCACCGGATTTATCGAGCCACACTTTTTCGCGGGGTTCAGCGGGGGACCGAAAGGGATCATGCCGGGTGTAGCTGGGTTGCGCACCGTTCTGCAAAATCATAGCGGTGTGAACCTGAGCAATCCGCAAGCGTCGTTCGGTGTGCTGGACGGCAACCCGATCTGGGAAGAGATCCGGGACTTGGCCTTGTTGGTCGGGGAAAGCTTTCTCGTGAATGTTACGTTGAACGAGCACCGCGAAATCACCGGGGTCTTTTCCGGTCACTTGACCAGCGCGCACCGCGATGGATGCGATTTCGTCCGGCAAACCGCGATGCACAAGGTTACCGCTCCCTATGAAGTCGTGGTCACGACTAATAGCGGTTACCCGTTGGACCAAAATCTCTATCAGACGGTAAAAGGAATGAGTGCTGCCGCCAGGATCGTTCGCAAAGGCGGAAGGATTATCATTGCGAGCGAATGTTCTGATGGTATGCCGAACGGGAGCCCCTATGAGCGTCTGTTAAAGCACTCGAAATCATTCGAGGCCTTATTCAAGTATATTACTGACCCAACCCGGGAAGAGCCGGAGCAATGGCAGGTGATCGTGCAGATGGTGATTCAACGCCGGGCTGAGGTATTTGTGTATAGCGCTCTCCCGGATGAGAAGGTTTTGGGGGCAAAACTACAACCCTGCCATAATATCGCGCAGGCTGTGAGAGAGCGCCTCGAACGGGCGGGAGAAGAAGCGCGAGTTGCGGTACTGCCGCAAGGGCCATTGACGATTCCTTATCTGGGGTAGGGCAGAGCAGGAGCTAGAAGGCGTGCGCCACGGCTCATCCTAATCGTCCTCGTTTTCGAAACCGATGGCATGTTGACAACACGCGTTTGTTCCCACCGGCTGGAGGGGAGCCGCTTGGGCACGTACCCCAATGACCTCGCGACATACGTTTTATACCGCTCAATCCGACTAAAAAATGCGGCACCAGGCGGCTCCCGCGAACGTCTCAACGCGATGATTCGCCCCTGCCTCGGATTAGTTGTGCACCCACCATAGACCTGCGAACCGTTGAGACGTTACCGGGAGCCGCCTGTTTTCGCACGGTTACGCGGGATCAGCGTTGTGGAAAAATTCGCGAGGTCGGCGGGACGCAGGCGAAGGCGGCGGGAACAAATGCGTCTTATCAACGTGCCATCGGTTTCGAGGACGAGGACGACGACGAGTACGATTACGATGAGCCGTGGCGTACGCCTCCTAGCTCCTGCCTTACAGCGCCGCCAAAGTCACACCTTGAACGATCCGGGTTTGGACCCGGTTAATGTTCAATTCCAGGGCGCGGTCTGCGGTCTTGAAGAATGGGTTGGAGCTATCTGTCAGGGCGACCTGGAGATTGCCTGGACGCTCGGCCTGGTTTTCTAATTCCGACTCGCTCAGAAGCTTTTGTACGCTCGTGGCGCAGTTCTCCGCTGAATCAACTAAAACGATCTCGTCGCCCGCGACTCCCGCGATCGCCTTCTTCAGCAAAGGATAATGGGTACAACCCAGCACCAGCGTATCGATTCCCTCGGCAATCAACGGATCAAGGTAGTGATGTAACATCTCGATCGTGACTGAGTGATCGAACATTCCCTCTTCAATAAGAGGGACCAGCAAAGGACATGGTTGGCTTAGAACCGCAACGGTTGGATCGATCGCGTGAATCGCCCGTTCGTAAGCGCGGCTGGCGACCGTGGCTCGCGTGCCGATAATGCCAACCCGTTTCTCTCGGGTACTTGCTACAGCGGCTCGGGCGCCCGATTCGATCACGCCAATGATGGGAACTCGAAATACCTCCTGAAGCCTGGGCAACGCCAATGCCGAGGCGGTGTTGCAAGCAACCACGATCACCTTCGCCCCCTCAACAGTGAGCAATCCCGCGATTTCCAAACTGTAACGCTCGATAGTGGTTCGGTCCTTATTTCCGTAGGGTAGACGCGCGGTATCACCCAGATAAAAGATGTCTTCTTTTGGCAGCGCGTCCTTGATAGCGCGGACCACAGTGAGTCCGCCAATACCGGAATCAAAAACCCCAATGGGTTGATCCGGCCGGCTAGGGTTCGACGTCTCGAGAGTAGTCATTGGAAGTAAGTGGATCCCAGATGAGGCTGCCTGAGAAGGTTTCCGATAGTCCCACCGGCGGAGGTTTAGCAGAAATCGAGGCAGGCGGTCTAAGAGATCTAAGAGATCCTCGAGCAATTGCCCGATTATAGGACATCACCCCGCGCACAATCGCGTCCGCTAACAATTCCCGATAAGCCGGAGAAGCAACCCGAAGCGCATCCCGTGGGTTGGTGAGAAACCCGCCTTCGATCAGCACACCAGGAATCGCGTTGTTCCGCAACACTACAAATCGGGCGCGCTTGACTCCGCGGTCGGGAACGACCAAGCGAGTAATGAGGGACGCATGAATGGCGGTTGCCAGAGCGATATTTTCCGGATCTCGGACATTGCCGGTGCAATTCTGAAAATCAGCAAACGTGAGGCCGGAATCGTTTGTTGAGGGGACGCCTCTGGGCGCGAGACAATAGGTTTCAACTCCTTCCGCGGTGGGGCCCATACCGTAATTGAAATGGATGCTTAGGAAGACCGCGTCTGGTTGAAAACTGGCAAAAAGGGCTCGGCTTTCGAGAGGAACGTAGACGTCGCTGGAGCGAGTCATCCGCACATTGAAACCGGCTTTTGTAAAAAGATCACGGGCTCGCACTGCCACATCGAGGGTAAACTCTTTTTCATTACCTAAGGGGCCCCGCGCGCCAGAATCCGACCCTCCATGTCCGGGGTCGATAACGACGGTTCGCACGGGCGACGCCGCTATTTTCGTCGGACGCAAAACCGGATCGACCAACTTTGCTAAATCCAAGCGAGAGATACAAAGCCTATCCTGAATATCGAGAACTGGCAGACTAAGAATGAATTTCAGCCCATTCAGATAGAGGTCTCGCGAACCCGATGCGCACTGGAGATGCACGGCAGGGCAATTGAGCGTGGCGACCCCGTTAGAGAACTCTGCGGAATTAAAATCGTAGAAACGGGCGAGATCCGTCAAAGGAATGTAATCACGTCCATTCTCTTTGATGATAGTCCAATCGTATGCGAATGCCCGGTTAACCGCGAAACTGAAAAGCAGAATGGCAGCCAAAAATAAACCGCGAATGGATCCGCCTTCGCTGCGAACTCGAGAAGAGACGCGAGACCAAAAGCTACAGCGGACAAGCACGAATGGACGCGAACTAATCAGAGAGGAGAGGAACCGCAGATGAATGCAGATAGACGCAGATGAAGTCTCGCGAGAACGAACCCCTGACTTTCCGATATCTGCGTACATCTGCGTGAATCTGCGGTTGTTTTTTAATCGTTCTGCCTTCGCGTCCGTTCGTGGTTACTTTGATTGTTCCGTTTCACATCTCTCCCCCTTGTAACTCGTACGATAGAACGCTCAAACAGTAAATTGCGGCAGTCTCTGTTCGCAGAACAATCGGACCTAAGGAGATCGGCAAACAACCGGCACTCTTGGCCAGCGCAGCTTCGGCCGGAGTGAAATCTCCTTCGGGTCCAACTAAGACAAGTACATTCTTCGGACCTCTGCCGTTCTGTTCCCGAAAATCCGAAAGAGCACTTTTGAAGCTCCGGGCATCACTTTGTAATGAAGCGATCAACGCAATATCGTACCGGTCAAAGTCGGCGAAAAATTGCTTTGGTGTCATCGGCGGACTGACTTCCGGTAGCCGGCTCTGGCCACATTGCTTGCCGGCTTCGATGACGATCTGCCGCCATTTTTCCGTCTTCTTCTCGGCCTCATCCGGTTCGCCCTGAACCACCGTGCGTTCTGAAATTAATGGAACGATCTTCGCCACACCGAGCTCGGTCCCTTTTTGGATGATCAAGTCCATGTTCTTGCCCTTTGGGATCGCTTGCG
>JAFAHI010000326.1 GCA_019237325.1 Verrucomicrobiota bacterium
TGACGCGGCCGCCCTGGGTACACATTGGATTTACGATCTGCAAGAGCTCTCAGCTCAATTTCCAGGCGGAGTTGTTGGTTTCGAGAGTCCGCAGCCCGGACACTATCATGAAGGACGGAAACCTGGTGACCAGACCCATTATGGTGATGGCGCCTTGGTCCTCCTCGAATCGATAGCCGAGGTTGGAGGCTTCGATGCTCGTGCTTACGGGAAACGATTTGTCGACACCTTCGGGTCACCTAATTACCGGGGTTATCTGGACCAGGCGACTCAAGGCACTTTGGAAAATTATCGACGGTTCTGTGAAACTAACCCTGCTGACCGTTATGATTTCCAAGACGGTGCTGACGACGACCAACTCGCGAATGCGTCGCGGCTCGCCAGCCTGGTTGCCCGTTACTGGCGGGAGCCCAATCTGCCAGATCTAGTGGAGGTAACGACTAAGGTTTGTCAGAACAACCCTACGGCGATCGGGTACATGAAATTTAATGGTTTGTTCTTAGTAGAACTTTTGTTCGGCAGGGACATTCACCGGTCGCTGAATAACGCTGAACTGAGACTGGATTTCGTGGCTCCTGCTCTCAGCCCGGAGATCAGGCAAAAAATACAACAAGCGCTCGGTGAAACGTTCGAAGAAGTAACCGAAGCGACCTTGATGTTCGGACAGGCTTGCCCACTACCTCAGAGCTTTCCATCGGCACTCCATGCTTTCTTAAAGCACAGCGACGATTTCGAAACTGCGATCCTGGCAACTCTACGAGCTGGCGGCGACAACGCCGGGCGAGCCGCGATGCTCGGCGCTTGGCTAGGCGCACACCTGGGGATCGACGCCATCCCAAAAGTCTGGCGCTCCAAGCTAAGTGCAGAGTCGCGTATCTCGGCAGCACTGGACAGGATATTGCTGGACGAGAGCTGAGGCGGTGAACGGTGAACGGTGGTCGCTCCGGAGACGCTACGCGGATAGGACCTATCGGACTCATATGACCTATAAGGGACACGGGTGAGGCACGACTCTGCAGTCACTTTTCACTTTTCACCGTTCACGAGCGATAACGCTCGTTCCCCCTCTACCTCCGTTGCCGGCCATACGAAACCCCGCGACTTGTCCGGTATCCTTTAACCGGTTTCAGGGTCTGCTTAGCTTCGTCAAACAGGGCCGTATAAACGTAGGGAAAATCTTTCAGCCTGACTCGGGGTACCTTTTGGTCAATCAAACGCTCGATATCGAGCATGGCTTTCAGCTCCTCAGCAGTGACCAAAGTAAAGGCGTCTCCGGCTTGTTCAGCCCGGCCTGTACGCCCAATACGATGAACGTAATCTTCCGGATGAAGAGGGATATCGTAGTTGATGACGTGGGTAACTCCCGCAATATCGAGTCCGCGGGCAGCGATGTCCGTTGCCACCAATACTTCGTACGTCCCTTTCTTGAACCCCTCCAGCGCCGCAATCCGTTCGCGCTGGTTCCGGTCCGAGTGCAGCACGGTAACCGAATGTTTTAACACTTTTAACCGATCGGAAATTTCGTCCGCTGCCTGTTTCGTCCGCGTAAAAACAATCACACTCTCGTAATGCGTTTGTTCCAGCAGTTGAACCAGAAGATCAAACTTTTGGGCAGCCGCTACCGGATAGAAAGCGTGAGTGACCGTTGAAGCAGCGGCTCTCCTGATGCCGATGTCAATCACGACAGGATTCTGTAAAACCCACGATGCAAGGCTATCGATCTCGGGAGGGATCGTCGCCGAGAACAAAAGGGTTTGCCGCTGTTTCGGGCAAAGCTCGACGATTTTGCGGACATCCGGCAAAAATCCCATGTCCAGCATGCGATCCACTTCATCCAGAACCAGGATCTCAATGGACCGCAAATCCATCAGACCTCTTTGCTGCAAATCCAATAACCGGCCCGGCGTAGCGATGATCACGTCCACCCCAAATTCCAGCAGCTTCTTCTGTCGGTCGTAACCGACTCCACCGTAAAAAACCCCGATTTCCACTTCCGAGAAACGGCCATAGTACTGAAAGGCATTCTCGACTTGTAACGCTAGTTCCCGGGTTGGCTCTAATACCAGACAACGCGGACCTTTCCGCGAACCGAGCCGAGTCAGGATTGGTAGAGCAAAAGCAGCCGTCTTCCCCGTGCCGGTTTGAGCTGATCCGATCAGGTCCTTCTTCTCCAGGATCAAAGGAATGCACTGCTCCTGAATTGGCGTCGGTTCGACATAGCCCAGTGACTGCACCCCGTGCACCACCGCGTCTGAAAGACCAAGATTCTGAAAGCTCATTCCGGGCCTGAACTATCAGGCATTCGTCTGAAATCGCAAATGATAGCAGGAGAAGCGGCCGGAAGAGGCGAAACGGCGAACGGGCGAATGGGAGTATCGGCGTGTCTGCGTGTCGGCATCATACTGCTCACGACCGGTAGGGCGAAAAACTCGGCGCGCCCAAGATTGGGTTTGCTAAAGCTGGCTGTCGGCGCCGGTTTTGAGCCGCGGCATGAGATTTTGCGTCGCTGAGGACCTCGAATCTTCGGCAACGCCCACTCTTTGTTTGACATATAAATGACGAACCACATCCAAGGCGCGGCTTAAAACCGGCGCGAATACGCGATAGTGCTGCCACGCCCCTCGCGCGCCTAGTTTTTCCCCCTACCGACCCTGCGCACAAGCCGAGTCGCCCTTTCGCCCATTCGCCGTATCGCCGTGTCGCGCCGAACGTTTTGCATTCCCACCCCCTTCACGCTATTCGAGGGAAGTGACGAAAAAGGTCTTATTCATCTGCACCGGAAACTTTTACCGGAGCCGTTTTGCTGAGGCCGTTTTTAACTTCCACGCAGACCAACGGAAACTTCCTTGGCAAGCTTATTCGCGAGGGTTGGCTATCCATTGGGCCGACGGTTTTTTGTCGCCGTTCACAGAAGCTGCGCTAGCCGAGCGCCAGATCTCTGTCAGCCACACTGGTTCAGGTCGGATCCAGCTCACAGAGAACGACTTAGAATCTGCTGACCTTCGAATCGCCTTGGATCGCGCAGAGCATCTTGATATGATGGAACAACAATTCCCGAACTGGACCCGACGGGTTGAATACTGGGACGTTCCAGATATG
>JAFAHI010000640.1 GCA_019237325.1 Verrucomicrobiota bacterium
ATAAACCGGCGATCTTTTTGCGACCGACCTCTTTCAGACCGCACAGCTCCTTGGTGGCGCCGAGCCTGCCCGCAAGTTTTCGTCCGGACAGCCCTTTAAGAGTGCCCCGGTAGCGTAGATACTCGTCGACCCGCATATCGTGATAGAGGGGTACGTTTTCTGCCAGATAGCCGAGACGCCGTCGAGCTTTCAGCGAATCTTTAAATACATCAAAGCCGGCAACGATAGCCCGTCCCGAGGTCGGAGGAAGATAGCTCGCCAGGATTCTCATGGTCGTGCTTTTGCCCGCTCCATTCGGTCCGAGAAACCCAACAATTTCTCCGCGAGCAACTTCGAAGTTGATCTGCTTTATCGCCACAATACCCGCGTACTGCTTCGTCAGATGTTCAACTTTGATCATCGACTATGAGGGACGACCGGTCGGTAATTGGAGTTGCGCGCGTTCCCAGGAAAGGCCTTATTTCTGTCATTCTTCACACGTGAATTCGCTTGGTTAGGAGACAAGCTCGGTTCAGCCGTGGGGAAAGGTGACATAAACAGAGCGGCAGGTCTATTTGGCTGCCGGGAAGCGAATGAGACCGGACGATAATGGGGAGTGCCGTTCGAGCCAAGTATTAATGACGAGAGGCTACATGCCGCCATGACCGGCTTGATAAATGCTTTGAGCGCAAAATAGAACCCTTTTTCTCGGCTGATTGTGCTGATTAAAGAAAAAAAGATCATTCGTCAGGACTATGAAACTACTCGCTGTCCATCCGAGCTGTTTGATGTATTCGAAGATCTATCTGCGGCTGGAACCCCTCGGTCTAGAGCTCGTTGCTGCCGCATGCCGGAACGCGGGCCACGATGTTCGGATCATCGATTTGCAGGCGGAGACCCAGCGAGACTACTTCCGCATTATCGATCAATGGCAACCCGATGCGATCGCTTATTCATGCAATTACCTGGCAAACGTTCCGGAAATTCTTGATCTTGCCAAGGCGACCCGGGCGAAGCTTCCGAAGAGCTTAATTGTGGTGGGGGGCCATAGCGCGTCTTTTACGGCCCAGGAGTTATTAGAGCACGGAGCGGGTGCCCTAGATTGCGTCTTGAAAGGGGAGGGCGAACCGGGGATGACAGCCCTGCTGGAAGCGGCCCGGAGCGATCGCGCCTCTCTGCACAAGGTTCCGGGTGTTGTCACCCTGGAAGGGGAAGGTCCGAGGCCTGAATTCGTGCATAGTCTCGACGCTCTTCTTCCGGCTCGAGATTTGTTGCGCCATCGCCGGCGATATTTCATTGGAGTGTTAGATCCTTGTGCCTCGATCGAATTCAGTCGCGGGTGCCCGTGGGATTGCGTGTTCTGCAGCGCTTGGACTTTTTATGGACGCAGCTACCGCACAAAGTCGCCGGAAAGAGTGATTGAAGAGCTTGGCACCATTCGGGAGCCGGGGATTTTTCTATTGGATGATGTCGCCTTCATCCAAGCGGACCACGGGATGCGAATTGGTGAAATGATCGCCAGCAAAGGGATTCGCAAACAGTATTATTTAGAGACTCGCGGGGACATCCTTCTCCGGAACAAAGAAGTGTTCCAGTTCTGGCGTAAAATCGGCCTGGAATACATGTTTCTTGGGATCGAAGCGATTGATGAAGAGGGGCTTAAACAATTTCGCAAACGCGTCAGTCTTACGAAGAATTTCGAAGCGTTGGAGTTTGCCCGTTCACTGGGGATCTCTGTTGCGATCAACATCATCGCAGATCCGTCTTGGGACCGTGAGCGTTTCAAAGTGATCCGGGACTGGTGTATGGAAATCCCGGAGATCGTGAACATCAGCGTCAACACGCCTTACCCGGGGACAGAGAGTTGGCGGACGGAATTGCGTAATATTAACACCCGGGATTACCGCTTGTTCGACATTCAACATGCCGTAATGCCCACGCGGCTGCCGTTGCCCGAGTTCTACAAGGAACTGGTGGAAACTCAGCGAGTATTAAGCATCAAACATCTCGGTTTGTCGGCGCTGCGTGACGCAGCGGGGATGGCGGCGGCTCGATTGATGCGGGGCCAGACAAACTTCGTGAAGATGCTGTGGAAGTTCAACAGTGTCTACAATCCCAAGCTCCAGATCGCTGACCATAATCAGCCGGTGAAATACGAGATTTCGATGCCGCCTGCTCGTTCAGAAAACTTTGACCGCAAGACCATGTATATCCATTCTGCCTATGGGCGGACCGGTCGCCAAATCGATAATAAAACGGAGCAATTCGTGGACGAGACGCGAATGGGGGCGGCTAGGGAGTAAGGGTTCACCGTTCGCGGTTCACAGTTCACCGTTCGCAGTTGGCGGTCCACGATAAGGGAACACGCGGGGCGGAGCCTCGGATGGGACCTATGGGACTCATGGGACTAATGTGGAGCATGCAGTGTTTCCTTCCCCGCGGTGATCAACCGTGAACGGTGAACTGCGAACTGTGAATTGTGAACCGTTACGTCGTGTGAAAGCCGCCGTCGATCGGAAGGGCTAGGCCGTTCAGCATGCCGGCGGCATCGCTGAGAAGAAAACAGACTACGCTGGCGATGTCTTCGCATTCGGCAAATCTGCCTAGGGGGATACGGGCTAGCATCGGGCCGCCTTTGGCCGGGTCGCTCCAAGCGCGTTTGCCCATTTCGGTCAAAACAACCGTGGGATTCACTGCGTTCACCCGAATACCATGTTCCCCGAGTTCTACCGCCATCACCGCGGTTAACTGATCCAAACCGGCCTTGGAAGCACAATAGGCCGCATGATCGCGCAAGGCTTGGAACCGGGCCATGCTGGAGATGTTGACGATGGAACCGCGCACGCTGCGGGCGATCATCCTGGCCGCAACAATTTGGGAAATTATCACGATTGCCCGCAGATTGACTGCCATGGTCGCGTCCCAGGCCTCCACTGTTGTTTTCAAGAAAGGCTGTAAGATTGCGATCGCTGCATTGTTGACCAGGAGATCGATATCGCCGGCTTCTTCGGCGGCTCGCTTTGCTTCGGCCGGGTCGCCGAGCTCAGCAATAATGGTTTCACAGCCGATCTCATCTTTTAATGCTTTTAGGTCCGACTCGGTACGCGCCACTGCTACCACTTGGGCATTGAATTGGTGGAGTTGGACGGCAATTTCACGGCCAATACCCTTGCCGGCGCCGGTTACGAGGGCACGACGATTCTTGAAGTCGAGTTGGTGATCGTTGGAGGCTTCTTTCATTGGAGAAATGGGTTGATGGGCGAGTAAAGCGGGTAAGCGGTAAGCAGTAACTAGTAATCAGTGATCAGAAAATTCAACAGTGCGCTCTCGCCGTTGACGCCGTTCGTCGCCTGGGTCATCTGCGTCGATCTGCAGCTTGTCTCGCCGTAGCCTTCGTGGCTTTGAAAGTAGTTCATGTTCCTCAGCGAAGGCGGATTCATCTGCGGTTGGTGTTTTTTCTTCCTCTTCGTGTCCATTCGCGGTTTTTACCGGCTGGCTTGGCTCACGGTGTTGCGATTTGCACTGACCAATTTTTAATCAAAATTCGTTTGGGGAGTCTGCTTATTCGTTTAAATTTCTGGTCCTCTGCTCTCTGAGAGCAAAAATATGAGAACATCGTATTTGAACGATTGGAACGCCGATCTGTTGGACGAATATCATCAACGTTGGAAAAAAGATCCGGCATCGGTCGACGCGACGTGGTCTGCTTTCTTCGAAGGATTTGAA
>JAFAHI010000676.1 GCA_019237325.1 Verrucomicrobiota bacterium
ACAGTTGGTGACACGCGTCTCCTTTCGCGCGATTTTTATACCCAGAACTTAGCGAGTGTACCGAGTTTGGTTACGCTCCCTCTTGAGCATCCGCTGGCTTCTGAAAAGCAAATTTCAATTTCCAAGTTAAAAACAGAGTCCTTCGCCCAGGTACCGGAGAGTATCGCGCCGGGATTTGAGCAAAGAATCGCCCGGTTCTGCCTGCGATTTGGCAAATTTCGTCCCCGCTTTGTTTCGATTGGAGCAGTAAACAGCCTCGAGGAAGGACTGGTGATTTCGGCGAATGAAGGGGCGGTTTCGTTGCAACCGAGCTTCATTTCGCACCTGCGTATCCCGAACGTGGTGATGGTTCCGCTCGCCGAAAAGCGAGCCACCTGGGATTTATTCATTGCATGGCAAAGAGGGAGAACGTCCAACCCTTTGCGTGCCCTGCTGAACAGTTTTCAGCTCAAGGATCTACGCGCATAGCCATTGCTTGTATCTCCATCGAAGTTCAGCTAGGGCCTGATCTTCCGATTCCACTCGCTCTCAATCGGCGTGGCAGCTATTCGTACTCGTCCTCGTCGTCGTCCTCGTCCTCGATGAAGGCGTGCTGGAGTCTGCTAGCGTTAAACCCGGACGGCGGCGAACACGTGGGAACGACAAGAGAATTCACGAGAACCGAGCCTTAAAACGATTTCATTAAGCAAACAGACGGTTAAGCGCCACAACGTCCGACAAGAAACGCGCCAAAGACCCGAAATCGAGGACGACGACGAGGACGAGTACGACCGAATGGCACCACGCCTAGCTCCTGCCTTCATTGATACGTTTGCAGCTCGGCCTTCATCAAAAAGGCTTCATACGGCCCGAACATCGACATCACAAAATAGAGCGATTTTCCTGAATCCCGAAGAAACGACGGGGTCATGAAGGCGCCGTATAGCGCTGGGAATCGTTGTGCGGTGGCTAAGGCGATGGGCACACTCCAGGGTCCCCAGGGATTCTCCGCTTCGCGAAGTTCGATCTGAGCGGTGTCCTCATTAAGATAAGTGAAAAGCCAGCGCTTAATCCATGGATCCCATAAAATCGATCCTTCTCCGATCGGTGCCGGAATGACCTCGGATGCCGCTGAGCGATTCGGGGTCCAACTGTGCTCTGGGTCCTGGCCGGCCACATAATATTGCCAGGCGCTAGGGTCGAGCACACTTTCCTTTGAGACCCGGCCAAGCTTGGCATCACCAAACCGGCCGCAAGGTGTCCCGATAGCATACACATACCGGGAAAACTCATTTCCTGATCCATTCTGGTCAGTCAGCGCTAACATGTTGAAATTGGAGGTGCTATCTCCAAATTGCACGGTTGCCGGCGTCCAAGTCTTGCCCATGTCATCGGAATAAAGGAATTGCGAATAATTGCAGTCCCAGACGCCGCCCTTAGCCGCGAAGCCGTGGACTGACATATAATGGAGATATATCCGGCCACCCACCGTGACCATCGACGTCGGGATTTTGGTTTGCTCACCATTCGTGCCGGTGAAGGGCGGTTGATGAGCGCCTTCGATAATCGCTTTGGCGGTGCCGTCCGAATTAGTCAGCCAATCGGTCAACTCGACGCCGTCCGCCGGGTTATGGTTCGCCGTGGCGCCGAGTGTATTAGACCGCCAATTCGGCCCGCCGGGTCCGGAACAGGGATACCCAAACGTATCGCCAAAGGCAAAAAAAATCCGGCCATCGGCTTCTGTCATGATTCCCAAATCGGTCCCGCAAATATCGAGCTGCTTCATCAGGGCGGGAACCTTCGAATTAGGACCGGTAAGCGGACAAACGATTTGAACGCTAACTTCCTTCATCATCGGCGTTTCGGGTTGCGCATGTGCAGATCCGCCGACCAACGCGCCTAAAAGCGCGACCGAGTACATCCCAGAGACGGGGGTTCGTGTGAAGCGCATAGCCTATGTACGACAACCAAGCACCTTCCGGATTTACGGGCAGTGTGAAAACGGAGTAGGGGAGTGGTAGAAAGCTGGAGAGATGGAGAGATGGAGTGATGGAGTGATGGAGTGCTAGCGCTGGAAGCAAGGAGCTAGTCGGTTGGAATGTCATGGATTGACCCAGCGCTTCCGTCGGGACGTGACAACATCTCGCCGCTCTCAATCGTCGATGCCGCGATCCGATCCTCCTCGCTAGGCGGCGCATCCGTTAAGATCGAAACCGTTCATTGAATTAGTTTGGCGAGGCGAGGCTCCCGAACCGCGAAGTGTCTGGTGATCTCGCTAATCTCACTCGCTTGGCCACCTAAGGACACTGAGCCACGTCGGATAGGTCGGTGCGTCTATCGGTCGTGCTACTGATATTCTACAGTCTCATCTGGATCGCGTGAAATCGTCGATCTTGCTCCATTTTGTCCATTAGCCAATGTGACAAATCTAAGACAGAAACGAATTAACTTGTCCTGGGCCGAGTCGCCAGTTAGTCATCAACGGCTGGTTACGGCAACCCAATAAAGGCAAGGAGGCAATGACAGCGAAGACTCCCTCTTCGACTGGGCAAGAGATGGTAAAGCGAGCGAGATTGCGTCCGTATCGTCGTACAGTCGCATTCGCGATAGCAGCAGCAGTCGTTCTCTGTTTGCTGGCCGCATTATCTACCGAATCCAACCGCCCCAAAACTCGATTCGAATTGCGGTCGTCGTACCGTTGAGTGGTCCGCTGGAACACCGCGGTAAAGAAGCGCTTGATTCGGTCAACCTCTACTTTGACGAGGTTAACCGCCAAGGCGGTGTCCGCGGTCACCCGCTCGAAGTTAACACGTACGATGATGCCGACCAGCCGGCGATTGCCTCGGCGAAAGCGCGCGAAGCTGCTGCCAGCAGGCATTGGTTGTCATCGGCCACTTTACGAGCCCAACTTCTTTGGCCGGAGGCAAAGTCTATCGAGAAGCCTCTATCCCGGCGATTACCACATTTGCCACCGTGCCGGCTATCACTGCCGGTAATCCGTACTATTTTCGGCTCGCGATCGAAAGCTGCGCCCAAGGCCATATCCTGGCAGCGTACGCCAAAAGTGTTCTCGGCCAGCGGCGAGCGCGCGTTATCTTCAGCGATGAAGCCTATGGCCGAACACTCCGAGCCGCTTTCGACGATGAATTCGTTGAGGAAGGCGGAGAATTGCAAGGTGAATGGGCTTGGGATCCGCACGGTTCAGCGGAGCAACACGCTGCCGTCATCGAACAGGCGTCTACCAGTATTGCCGACGGCGAGTCAGGCGTTCTGGTTCTGGCGGTCAGCACGGACCTCACCAAGGAAGTGGTTCTGCGCTTGCGTCGAACCGGAGTTAACCCGATCATTCTGGGCGGTAGCAGTCTAGGCAGCGATTTTCCGCAGCGCTTCCGAGATGAGCCTGAGGAAAAGCGCGAATCGGGGTACTTTACTAACAATACTTACCTGGCTTCTCCGCTACTGTTAGACAGTTCGTCCGAACGTTCGCTAGAGTTCAGCGAACAACTCTTTAACCGGTACGGCTTTCGGGCAGATGAGGTTTCGGCCAAGTACTACGAAGCGGCGCTCTTGATTGTGGAAGCGCTGCGCAGGGGCGAAGTCGAGTTAACCCCGCAAAGTCGCGACGGAGACCGGCGCAAGATTCGCGAGTGGCTCGCCCAACAGGTTAACCCTTCTCAAGCGATCACCGGCTTGACTGGACCGATCTATTTTGATCAGAATCAATCCGCTATCCAAAACGTGCGCATCGGCCGTTGTGCGGGAGGTCAGTGTGTGTCGGCGCCCAACCAACTGGCAGCGGTTCCTGACCCTCGCCTGATCGACCTTGATCGAGAACTCACGGCTGGACATGTGATTCGAGTTCGCCAGCAATTTTACTGGCTCCAACGGGTTGTCTATACGGGAATCGACATTAACCAAATCAGTCAAGGGTACTTTTACCTCAGATTTTTATCTCTGGTTCCGCTATGCCGGCGACGATGAAGTCCGCAGCGTCGACCTCAACGTGGCGACCGAAAAATCACCGTACGATGAAAAATCGCCGCTCCTGGAAGAGAAACTGGATGGTCTCCACTACAGTTTGTACCGGGTTCGAGGCGATTTTCGCAGCACATTCGATTTTCACGACTACCCGTTTGATTCTCAGTCTCTGGTGCTGCGCGTCACGAATCCGCGGATGACTCGTGAGCAAGTGATCTACGCGATTGACACTTTCGGACTCAAACTGCCACGCCCCGACGGTGGCGTCTCCCAACTTCCGGCGCTAGCCAACTGGGATTTCACCCATGTCATTTATGGTTCTGATACCCTAAATTCGCATTCCACTCGCGGTCAGCCGCGCGCGTTTCGTACTAATAACGAGACGCAGTTTTCCGGATTCAATGCGGTGATCGGGATTAAACGCAAGACCCTGGTCTTCCTGATCAAGACCTTGCTTCCGCTACTCTTGTTGGTACTCGTTGTCTATGTGACTCTCTTTTTCCCTCCGAGCCTCACTAAAGAACGACTGACTATTGCCATTAGCGCGATGCTCGCTAGCGCCGTTTTACTAACCGCCATCAACAGTCAACTCACCGACGTAGGATACACCACCGCGATCGAATACGGCTTTTACGCATTCTTTGCGTTATGCTTGTTCTGCGTCATTGTCGGCCTCCTGACCGAGCGACTGCATTCGCAGAAAAATCCTGAACTCGCTAACCGGTTTGATCTAGCCACCCGAATTATCTATCCGGTCGCGACGGTGACCGTCTTTGTCTGTTACTATTTTAGATACCACTAAGTTTCAGCGTGTTGGCATGAACTGCGACATTCGCTTCCTGGTTTTAGTTAACCTGGTTTTGGTTTCTGCGTTCAACGCGCATCGGGCAGAGGCTGGGGTAATCCTACAGGGTGGCGGCGCCACCTTTCCGTATCCGCTCTACGCCAAATGGTTCGCGGCCTTTAGCGAGATCGATAAAGACGTAGACTTTAGTTACCAACGGGTTGGATCGGGTGAAGGCCAACGATTGATAAGCAACCAGTTCATCGATTTCGGTGCCAGCGACGCACCCATGAGCTCTGAGGCTCTGGCCAATGCTCCGGGGACTATCCTCCATGTTCCAACCGTCGGCGGCGCTACCATCGTAATATTTAACCTGCCACAAATCCGCAACCTGCGGTTGGACGGGCCAACCCTGGCCGCAATCTATTTGGGTAAGATCACTCAGTGGAACGACCCCGCAATCGTGGCTCAAAATCCGCAGATTAAGCTGCCGGACGAAGAAATCACCACCGTGCATCGCTCGGACGATTCCGGGACCACCTACATTTTTACCAGTTTTCTTACCTCGGCTAGCCCGGAATGGAAGCTGAAGCTTGGGCGCTCCGTATCCGTCAACTGGCTAAGCGGTGTGGGATTAAAAGGGAGCGACGCTTTGACCAGTTACGTGAAGCATACTCCAGGCGCGATTGGTTATGTGGAATTGGCCTATGCCACTCAGGATAATCTGCCTCACGCCAGCATTAAGAATTCCGCCGGAAATTATGTACAAGCCTCCACCGAATCGATCGCTGCCGCTCTTTCCGCCAGCGCGATTCCGGATGACTTCCGGTGGTCGGTCGTAAACGCCCCCGGCCCTGAGTCCTACCCAATCGCGGGCGTTACCTGGCTACTCGTATTCAAAAACCCCGGCGATCCAACCAAAATTGCTAAGCTGCTCGCGTTCTTGAAGTGGGCCGAAACCGAAGGCCAAAAGATGGCACCTGACCTCAACTTCGCTCCCTTACCGGAGACGGTGACCCAGCGCGTGTTATCAGAGATCAACACGATTTCCGCGCGAAACTGAGAATGACTATTTCACTAGATGGTGAGGTTGCTAAAGATATGCTTCGCGCAGGTGGGTTTTTTGAAACGCGTTGGCTACTTGTAGGCAGCGACTGACTCCGTTTGTGCAGACCGAGCAACGAGATCTACCGCCTCAGGGCGAGCGCCTGCAAATACTCGTTGCTGATCAGGGTGTGGTTCTCGCCATCGGCCGCGAGATTGTTGTCTATCCAGAGCTGCTCCAAGTCATGCCGAAGTGCGGTCTGTTTCGGGGCATCGAGGCGACCGAGCGCGAGTTGTACAGGGCCGGCATTCTTCGCGAAGAATTCGGCGGAACCAGCGGCGCTTCGCTGCAACTCCCACCTAACGGCCACGACACTCGTCTCGACCGCATCGAAGCCCGGCTGCAACCTGTCACGTACCGTAGCTTCTTCTCCCCAGCCGACATGAGGAGCTATCGTGCCTGGAGGAGGCGGCGGCAGGTATCGGCCGACAAGCGCACCCATCCTGCCGCTAAAGCCAGATGGAGTCCAGTTGGCCAAAGCCAGCCGTCCGCCAGGCCGTAAGACCCGCGCCATCTCCGAAACAACGGTCGCGAGGAGCGGAGAAAACATGATCCCGAACATCGAAACCAGGACGTCGAAACTGGCGTCCGGGTAGGGAAGTGTTTCGGCAAAGCCTTCGTCCAAGCGGATGCGAAGTCCTTCGCGAGCCGCGCGCGCTCGAGCCTCCTCCAGCAGATTAGGCGCCATATCCAAGCCGGTCACCATGGCGCCTCGGCGGGCTAATGGGATGGTCACATTACCCGTACCACAGGCGATATCCAGCACGCGCGCGCCAGGTTGGAGCGCCATCCGAGCGACGAAGCCCTCCGCCGCGGGAGCGCCGATTTCCCTGGCTATGGCGCCAAAATCACCGGCAAGCCAGGGCGCGCGCATGGAATCCTTCATTTGGTCAATGCTCAGCTGTTGCGTGCTCATCTCTTTCTCCAAACTCGTTATAATTCCCCTAATGAAGCCTGGCTGGACGGGCGCAACGGATTCGTGTCTCAACTGCCGTGGCTATCATCTGAATCGCCAAATCAACGGGTGCCCAGCCGAAGCTGCATTAAACGTGCGTCTGTAGTCCCGATCTTTAGAATCCGGCACCGTAGGAGCGGCTGGATGAACGTAAAAATTCCTATCGATCTGGGAGACGCCGTGCTTTCAGGACATTGCTCGCGGACAGGTCAGCAAGATAATGGATGGGAAAATCCGAATTGGAGAAGGGGCTTGGCCGCTTCGGCAGCGAGTCACTTAATTCGGCTCTTCCAGGCGGTTTAAAAATGCACTGGCTTCTGTGTCAACCCTAACGCGACACTCTGATGGCGCGTCCGTTAAGATCGAAACCGTTCATTGAAGTCTGGCGTACCGCGTGGCGTGCTGATGACTTGCATATAACCATCTAGCGAGATGCAGAAGGAAGCTCTTAATCGCTAGCGAGGCCGCGCCTCAGACCCGCGAGGAGTATCTGGCAGTTTG
>JAFAHI010000702.1 GCA_019237325.1 Verrucomicrobiota bacterium
GGCCGGGCTGCGGGCGTCGGAGACGGTGGGCCTCAAGCTCGGCGATATCGATAGCGGCCGGATGGTGATCCGGGTGGAGGCGGGCAAGGGCGGCAAGGACCGCTACGTCATGCTGTCGGCGCAGCTGCTGGGAATTCTGCGGACCTACTGGCGCCTCGCCCGGCCGGTTCACTGGTTGTTTCCCGGTCGCGAGGAGACGAAGCCGATCGACGTGCAGGTGCTCTGTTCGGCCTGTCGCTCGGCGTGCGCGGCGGCTGGCCTCGACAAGCGGGTGACGGTGCGGAAGTATCAGCTTTTTTGTGTGTGGGTCGTTTTCTTTAATTAATTGGTTGCTACAAAATGGCGCCCAGACTTATCCATAATCGCCCCGGGCCGGGCAGCTGCGAGAATGCCTGGGACAGGTCCGTTACGTCGCAGCAGCGGACCGGCCCGGAAGAAGGCGATTGTGGGTAAGTCGCGAGTTGCGGCCGGGCGACGCCGGACCCCAGCGTCTGTCTTTCTGGCTCTAGTAATCAGTGGCTTCATTGTTTTCAGAGCTCCGCGGTAAAGAATCTCTGACCAAAGCGAATGGCAAATTGGGTAGCTGCCAGTTTCCATGTGACCGGGGGATTTTTCCATTTTTTGGTGATGTCGCGCAATGCTAGATAAATGAGCTTAGTGGCTGCCTCATCACTGGGAAAATGCCCTCGGCTTTTGAGCACTTTGCGTAGCTGCATGTGTAGGCTCTCGATGGCATTGGTCGTATAGATGATTTTGCGAATCTCCCTGGGATAAGCGAAAAAGGGGATCACTTGCTCCCAAACCCGACGCCAGCTCTGGACGATGGCCGGCAGCTTCTTACCCCAGGGACCCTCGGCAAAATCCTCAAGCCGCTTGGCTGCCAATTCCGCCGTCTCGGCTTCATAGATCTGCTTGAGCTCCCGGGCAACCGGCTGGCGCTGCTTCCAGTTGCAGAAGCTCAAGGAATTGCGGATCAAGTGCACAATGCAGGTCTGAATTTCGGTGTCGGCAAAAACCGCCGTAATGGCTTCGGGAAAGCCTTTGAGCCGGTCGATGACGGCGATGAGGATGTCCTGCACACCGCGGTTCTTGAGCTCGTTCATCACCGCCAGCCAGAATTTGGCTCCTTCGGTTTGTTGGATCCAGAGACCCAGTACATCCTTGGTCCCGTCTCGCTGGATCCCGAGCGCCAGGTAGACCGCCTTGTTCTTGACCGTGCCCTCGTCGCGAATTTTGACTCTCAAGGCGTCAAAGAAAACCACCGGGTACATCGACTCCAGCGGCCGGTTTTGCCACTCGACGACATCCTCTAATACTGAATCGGTCACCGTGCTGATCAGATCAGCCGAGACTTCCACCCTGTATTGCTCTTCCAGGAAGCGTTGGATCTCGCGCACCGTCATCCCTTGGGCGTACATGGCGATGATCTTCTGATCAAAGCCGCCAAAGCGCCGTTGCCCTTTGCGGATAAACTGCGGATCAAACTCCCCAGCGCGGTCCCGCGGCACTTCGATCTCCAGCCTACCATCCTCGCTCAGCAGGGTCTTTTTGCTGGTGCCGTTTCGGTGGTTCTTTTGCTTCTTGTCCTCTTCCCTTTGCCCCGCTCGGCCCTTCTCGTAACCAAGGTAATGGGTCATCTCTGCCCCAAGAATCCGCTCATAAACCCGCTTGGTTAATTGCTCCAGGATCCCTCCAGGCCCTGTCATATCCTCGGGCCGCTGATAACCCTTCATCAGCTCATCAATAATCGCCGAATCTAGCTCCGGCTTCTGTTCTTCTTTCGCTCCTTGTGTCGGTTCTTTCGGCTTCGTCACTTCCATCTTTTATCTCAGGTTGTGACCCACACACAAATTTTCCGATACCCTCATCCTAGATGCTATTGTAGCCGGTGAACGCGATCCAAGAAAACTGGCCTTCCTGGCGGATCGTCGAGTCAAGAAAAGCCAAGCCCAGATCGAAGCAGCCTTGACAGGCGATTACCGCCCGGAACTGCTCTTCGTGCTCAAGCAATTGCTGCAGAACTACCGTCAGATACAGCAACAAATCGCCCAGTGCGATCTGAGCATTGAGAAGCAATTGGCAAAAATGGCCAATTGCATAAACCCCAAGCAGAGCTCAGAGCCAACACCACAATTGCAAGATTCGACCGGTGGCAAGCCGGGCAAAAGAAAATCCCCAGAGGCCTTGGAAATAAGCTTGGCCGGGCATCTGAAGCGTATCCTGGGAGTCGATCTAACGACAATCCCAGGATTGAACGTTCTAGCGATCTTGACTCTGATAAGCGAGATCGGGACCAACATGGCGAAGTGGCGCAACGAGAAAGCCTTCGTCTCCTGGATGGGATTAAGCCCCAACAACAAGATCAGTGGGCAGCGGGTGCTAAGCTCCCGCACACGCAAAGTCGTCAATCGCGCGGCGACGACTTTACGTCTCGCGGCGATGGTCCTGGGCAGAACCGAGACTCCCTTGGGCTCCTTCTACCGCAGAAAACGCGCTCAGCTCGGTGGTCCAAAGGCAGTTACAGCGACCGCGAGGAAGCTAGGCTGTCTGATCTATCGCCTCATCAAAAACGGCCAAGGCTACCAAGAAAGCGACCTGCACAGTTACGAACTTAAATACAAAGACCAGATCCTGAACTCTCTGCGCAAACGCGCGAAGACTTTTGGCTTCGATCTTGTTGAACTGGCCAAGGCGGCCTAAGAGCCACCTCACACGTCAAGTTTCAGAGAAGTTCAGGAGTTCAGGAGTGCAGGAGTGCAGGAGTGCAGGAGTTCAGGAGTGCAGGAGTGCAGGAGTGCAGGAGTGCAGGAGTTCAGGAGTTCAGGAGTTCAGGAGTTCAGGGGCACCGTCGCGAGGAAAAAAAACTGCCGGATAGTTCGAAGCGAATCAAACTCTATGCAGTGCAGGACGGAAAAAAAAGAGCCATCACCTTGGGCCAGAAGCGTGTTTTTTCATTCTGCAACTCCTGAACTCCTGACCTTCTGATTTCCAGCCAGAAAGCCCAGGAACAGCCGGTGATGTTCTTGTTCCTCGGATAATATGTCGATCACCATGTCCTGCGTGAG
>JAFAHI010000751.1 GCA_019237325.1 Verrucomicrobiota bacterium
TTCTCCATGCGACAAGAGGATATCGCGGTGCGCGTAAGTAAGAGTCGATCCGTCATCGCGAACTCGCTCCGATTGCTAGAGTTGCATCCCCAGATCCAAAGCTATCTTTCACAGGATCTATTGAGTGTTGGACATGCAAAAGTTTTATTAAGCTTGGAGAATCGGGCCGAACAACTCGCTATCGCGGAGGTCATCATTCGCCAATCTGCCACCGTCCGAATAGCCGAGAAATTGGTTGCCGAACAATTGGCCCGACGTGGACTGACCAAGACCGGAAAGACTGGCGCCCGTCCAGTAGCTGCGCAGAACACGACCAATCACGCCGTGGCGCAGATTGAAAATCGGCTTCGAGACAGACTGGCCACGCACGTGGTACTTCACCACAACGATAAGCGGGGCAAAATCGAGATCCAATACTACGGCAACGATGACTTGGAGCGGATCCTATCGCTCTTAGGAGTCACATCGCATTAAAGTCCGTATTCATGGCATCCCGCAGCGCGGTTCCATTTCGGTCGCTTCTGTTTCCGTTACTACTCGGGTTTACGCTGACATTGCTTATTTCATGTAAACCGGCTAGTCAGAGGTCTGGAGAGCCCTCCGCGAATCAGTCTCCAAGTACGCCGACTCCGCCTCTCCCTCCTCGTCGCCAAGCAATCTGGAAGGACTTCGACAGCGAGCGTTCCCTGTCAACTGCGCAAGCAATCTTGAACTTTGGCAATCGGGTCGCGGGTAGCACGGCGCTCGATCAGGTTCGCGGGTATCTGAAATCCAACCTGGTAACTGCTGGCTGGGAAGTAACCGAACAACCTTTCACTGAACAGGCTCCGGGTGGACAAGAAATCCGTTTCTCCAGCCTCATCGGCCGGTATCAGCGAGTGCCGCTCGCCAAACCTTTCTACTTAGTGGCTGCCCACTTCGATTCTCTTAATCTCGGGTTTGCTATCGATCCCGGCGCTACCGATGGAGCTGCTAACACCGCCGTCCTTCTGGAAATCGCTCATACACTTGCTCTCGATCCCCGTTTGGCGGCACACGTGGAATTGCTGTTTCTCGATGGTCATATGCCGTTTCATCAGATCACCCCTAACGATGGCCTGTTCGGTAGCCGATTTTATACCCAAATGTTACAAATCAACCGAAGCACCGATGCCGCCAGCGCTGCAGTTGTGCTCGAGCAAATGGGAGGAGCCGGGTCACCTCTGGGTTACGCTATGAATTCGGATTCCGGGTTAATCCGACAATTCCGATCCGCTGCCGAATCACTGAAAATTAATCTCGAAAGCGGCAAACGTCCCTTGCTTCTCGATCATGTTCCCTTCCAAAACGCGGGCACTCCCGCCATCGCGTTATTGGACCTGGACGAGTCCTATTTGAACACGGCCGACGATAACGCTAGCCGCCTTAGTCGCGATGCACTTGCACAAGCAGGTCAATTGGTTCTTTATTTTTTATCAGAACAAAACATTTCGCCGGCGCCGGCGCCGACTCAAACCGCTCTTTCGGAGCAAGCGCTGCGACAGACTAAGGGAAAGAATTAATGGATAAGCCTGAGTTGCTTCTTTACGTAAAGACCGGTTGCCCGTGGTGCGACCTGGCCGAAGAATACCTTAGCGAGCACGGATACAAATTTCGCCGGATCGATGTTCTCAGAGATCGAGTCGCTTACGACGAAATGCGGCGGATATCCGGCCAAACCTACGCTCCCACGCTTGTGGTTGGGGATGAGGTTCTTCCTGATTTCGGTCCCGAAGAGTTGGAGCACTTTTTAAAGATACACGAAATTCATCCATAGCTTTTTGTCGCTAACCGCGTACAAATCTCGTTCAGCTCCGTCTGAACGAAATCTTTATAGTTCCGTTTAATGTGCTCGTCCCTCTTATTAGTGTTGGGTGTCGCCGTCCTAGGGCTCGGACTTCGCACCTTCCGCCATCCGATCTGTCGACGGTTGAGCGTGGCTTGTCTCCTATTCACCTCATTTCTTATCGGTTACGTGCCGACTGGCAGCTGGGCGGTTGGGGTGATCCTGGTTGCCTTTTGGATATTGCTGCCCTGGGTTGAAATCATCGCCAGGGTCCGGAAGCTACGCCTGCCCATAGAGCGCGTGTTCTCCGAATCCTCCCCTCCCCGGGATGAGCTCTTCCCCTTTCTCAGTTTGTTGACCGAGGAGATTGAAAGCCAAGATTTTACCTTAGCCGATGAAGTCAGTTGCCAATGGCAAAACCAGCGGCAATTCGTCCGCCTTTTTCATCGGAGCACCGACGAGAGCCAAATGGCGGTCTGCCTGATCCATCAAGGCCGAATCGCCTTTTGCTATGTCAGTTTGATGACCCGTTCCCGAGGTGGCCAGGTGTTTTTGACTTGGACCTATCCCTTTGCGTATTCCCTCAAATTCTTGCCCAGCACTCGGGTGCAACGCGTCAGATCCGATCTCTCCATCGAACAAATCTGTGAGGCCCATCGCTTGATGCTCTCGAAAGCACACCTCGATAGTGTCGATGTGCAACCATTGGTCCCCGATCAAATGCGGGATTTGCTGGAACAGGACCTAAAAGATCAAATCGAACACAACGTGAGGACCGGGCTACTCACCCCCGCAGGTAATCGCGAGGTTCGTTACACCTGGCGCGGGATGTTGTATCTCTGGTCCCGTTTCCTGCTCGACTTCGTGCGCATGACCTAAAATCGTGCTCGTGCTCGTTCTCGTGCTCGTGCTCGTGCTCGTGCTCGTGCTCGTGCTCGCTGAAGCCCAGCGATTCCCAACAGCGAAAGGCTCTATGGGACCTGTGGGCGTCTCATAAGTCTCATGTGTCCCATAAGTCCCATCCGTGGTATCACCCTTGCCGCCCCGAGCACGAGGACGAGCACGATTATTCTTCCACCACGGAGTCCCGGTACACCCCCGGCTTCACGTCCTTCACCTCGCCGGAGGCATTCTCGAACCGGACGTCCCCCACGATCTCGACACCCGCGACGAAACGCCACTGACCCTTTACGCTTAGCGATTTGCCGCGAATCAAAGACGGGACTCCCGCGGCGACCAACTCCTCGAGTTGATCCACCAATTTGTAATCATCTGACAACTCGACCTTCGGCGGAACACCTTGGCGCTCAGCCCGCAAGCCGACCCGAAACGATTTATCGAGCTCGTAAGCATCCGAACGAACCGCTAGTAGGTCATTTGTGGTTTTGACCGGCGAAAAGCGGGATCGAGGAACCTCTACCGCCGCAGCGCCGTCGAAGCATTCGATGGCGGCGCCCATAGCCGCCTCTAATTGAAAAACCTTCGGGCTCTTTTTGTCTCGCGGATCAACATTTTTTTCGTTCCGAATCAACGGCAAAGGAATATACCCGGCTCCCGCGGTCAGTTCTTCGAACAATCTGTCCATGCGAATCCAGAGATTATTCGTGTTGAAATAGCGATGGCGATCAATGTCCTGAAAGGATGCGAGATCCTTGTCTGGACACTGCGCTGACTCCCGCAACACCAATCGTTTAGAATCCAGGCGGCGCGCCAGATGGCCTCCTTTACGATCGGATGGCGTGCGACGAGTTACTTCCATGAGAAAAGGCGCGCCAGACTCAGCAAAGAATCGAAGCAGATTCGGATCCAGCGTCGCGCCCAGGTTATCCGCATTTGAAACAAACAAGTACTTCTTGCCTGCCTCCAAAAGCTGCTTAAGCAAACCGGAACCGTATAGGCTGACATAGAGATCGGCGTGCCCCGGTGGACACCATTCGAGTGCTGGATTGGACGGCCAAGAGATCGGCAGAAGCGTTTCCTTATCGATCTTTGGTACCCGATTCTGCAGTAGCTGCATGAGCTTTGGATCTCCCAACTCGCGGTACGACTGCAGGGCCTCGATGGTGTCGTCGCTAGTGCTGAAACTGTTCATGAAAAACAGGCCCAAGCCCGGCGCCGTACTCGCGCGCAGTTCCAGAAATTGCTTCACAATAATGTCGAGAAACGTGAGATCACCACGGACTCGAAGCAGGCTTTTGGCTTTTTCCAAGCCCATGCTAGTGCCCAGGCCACCGTTCAATTTCAAGACCAGGGTCTGGCGTAAATAGTTCCCGATGCCTTCAGGGAGTTCCCGCTCGTCCAACGATGGCAACTGAGCGATCGGTTCGATAGCCTCTTCAGGGATCAAGCCCGTGTCATCATCCAGAAGCTTCTGATACTGGAAAAGAAACGCTTGTATGGCGACCTCGCTTAATCCAGCCGATCGCATCTTCTTGTCGATCAAAGCAATCCCTTCGCTCATCAGGGCAACAAACAGAGGAGTTCAAGGAGTTCAAGAGCGCAGAGGAGTTCAGGAGTTGCAGGAGTTCAGAAAGTTCAGGAGCCGCGTGTAGATAGCGCAGGGGCTTAGCGTCAGTTCGGAGTCAAAAAGGCGCTTTTCTCTTCCAATTCTCACCCATCCCATCCTGAACTCCCGCAACTCCTGCAACTCCTGAACTCCTGAACTCCTTTAAAATCGTTCGACAACCGCTCAGACGTCCGTAACCGATACTAGACAGCTATGGATAAAGTGCAGGTATGGCCAGGACAGCCCTATCCCCTGGGGGCGACATGGACGGGTAAAGGCGTCAATTTCGCTCTCTACTCTGCCAACGCGACAGGTGTCGATTTATGCCTGTTCGAGGATCATGATACCGATCGGGAAGACGTGCGCATCAGACTGCGCGAAGTAACCGATCATGTCTGGCACGTTTTTCTACCGGATGCGCAACCCGGCCAACTTTACGGTTATCGCGTTTACGGCGCATATGAACCCGCGGCCGGCCAAAGATTCAATGCATCGAAAGTTGTCATCGATCCCTACGCGAGGGCCATTGTAGGCAAGGTGCTGTGGGGACCGGACATGTTCGGTTATCCTCTAGGAAACGCTGCCGAGGACATGAAGCGCGATTATCAAGACAACGTTGCTTCCGTGCCGAAATGTATCGTGACGAATCCGGTATTTGATTGGCAACAAGACCAACCACCCCGTACGCCCCTTGAAGAAACTGTGGTGTACGAGGTTCATGTCCGCGGATTCACGATGCTGTTGGAGACGATTCCTAAGGAGATCCGCGGTACTTACGCCGGGCTTGGTTCGCCAGAAGCCATCAAATATCTAAAGGAACTCGGTGTGACCGCAGTAGAGCTTTTGCCGGTCCATGAGCATTGCGACGAAGGTTTTTTGCTGGATCGCGGCGTCACCAATTACTGGGGATACAACACGATCGGTTTTTTCGCTCCCGAGAGTAGTTATTCGAGCGCCGGGGTTCTCGGTGAACAAGTGGCCGAGTTCAAGACGATGGTGCGGAATCTCCACCGGGCCGGGCTCGAAGTGATCCTTGATGTCGTCTATAACCATACTGCCGAAGGGAATCATCTCGGTCCGACCCTGTCATTCAAGGGTATCGACAACGCATCGTATTACCGGTTGGTCCCTGATAACCGGCGCTATTACATGGATTACACTGGGTGTGGTAACACACCCAACAC
Source organism: Verrucomicrobiota bacterium (assembly GCA_019237325.1). Taxonomy (GTDB): domain Bacteria; phylum Verrucomicrobiota; class Verrucomicrobiia; order Chthoniobacterales; family JAFAMB01; genus JAFAVN01. The sequence goes on from JAFAHI010000751.1 coordinate 5,495, forward strand.
CCAGAATCCGCGCGTGCTTCAGTTGATCATGGATAGCCTTCGCTACTGGGTCACAGAAATGCATGTGGACGGGTTTCGCTTTGATCTGGCGTCTGCACTCGGCCGGGAGGATCACTTGGTCGATGAGCAGTCCGGTTTTTTCGACATCCTTCTGCAGGATCCTATCCTGTCGCAGGTAAAACTGATCGCGGAACCCTGGGACCTCGGCGAGGGTGGTTACATGGTTGGAAAATTCCCCGTCCCATGGTCGGAATGGAACGGGAAGTATCGGGATTGTATCCGCCGCTACTGGAAAGGAGACGACGGTGTGCTGGCGGAGTTTGCCTATCGACTAACCGGCAGCCCGGACCTCTATCAACATCAAGGCAAAGCCCCCCGAGCCAGCATCAATTTCGTTACTGTTCATGACGGTTTTACCTTGAATGACCTGGTTACCTATAACGAGAAACACAACGAAGCGAACGGTGAAGGAAATCGTGACGGGGATAGCCACAACAATTCTTGGAATTGCGGCATTGAGGGCCCGACGGCTGACGTCAAAGTCAATGAATTGCGCAAGCGCCAGAAACGAAATTTTCTCGCCACTCTCTTTTTATCCCAAGGGGTTCCCCTGTTAAACGGAGGTGATGAGTTTTCGCGTACCCAAAAGGGCAATAATAATACCTATTGCCAGGATAACGAGCTCACGTGGTTCAATTGGCAACGGACGCCGGAGCAACAGCAGCTTCTGCGTTTTACCAGCCAACTCGCCGACTTCCGCCGGGAACATCCGTTGTTCCGTCGCTCAAAATATTTTACCGGTCGAAGGATTCGGGGCTACGATGTAAAAGATCTCACGTGGTTTGCTCCCAACGGGGCGGAGATGAAAGAGACGGACTGGCAAAACGGTTTTGCGAAGTGCATCGGCGCCCTGTTTAGCGGCGCAACTTCGGACATCAGAGACTCAGTCGGAGAACCGGTGCGAGACGATACTTTCCTGCTCCTTTTCAATGCCCATTACGAACCGTTGACCTTTATTGTGCCTGGACGGGAAGAGATTCGATGGGAAACGGTAATTAACACAGCCACCGAGACCGGTTTTGTTAAGCCTGGGGAGATTGTTGCTGCCGGCGAAGAGGTTGAGCTGATCGAAAGAAGCCTATCGCTACTGCGCCTCTCGGAGGGCGATCAGTCGTTCGCACACGAAGAATCGCGGTCGACCCGAGAAGGAAAGACACCCACCAAGATGCCTACGCAGAAGGAGAGTCAGCAGTGAAAACAATCCGAAAAAGAACGCACGCGAATGATTCGGGAGGGCGCGCGTCCTCGCGCGCCGTGAATAGGCCGGCAACCGTCGATTTAATTAGGCGCTCGACCGAAGACCAACGCTGGGCTTCGGAAAGGGGTCGCGAGGACGCGATCCCTCCAGCCGCCCTGTTTCCCCACACGACAATCGCATGAAACACCGACGCTATTCTCAAGGAGCCGAGGTCACCGAAAACGGCGTTTCTTTCCGAACGTGGGCCACGAATAAGAAATCGGTCTCCGTCGTCGTGCTGAATTCAGACCGGCAGCCAATCCGCGAATTGCCGCTCACCCTTGATCAAGAGAGCTACTATACCGTCGAGGATCCGCAAGCCAAGGCGGGTATGCTTTATCAATATCGATTGGATGGCCAGCCCTTGCCCGATCCAGCGTCGAGGTTTCAGCCGTACGGCGTTCATGGACCTTCTCAAATCGTGGATAGCACCGGGTTTGCTTGGTCTGATCAAGGCTGGAAACCACCTGCCTTAGCCGAACTGGTCATTTACGAGCTCCACGTGGGTACTTTCACGCGCGAAGGGTCCTTCCGATCCATCATCGATCATTTCGATCATTTGCTCCGGTTAGGAGTGAATACCATCGAGCTCATGCCGATCGGGGATTTTCCCGGTGACCGCAATTGGGGGTACGACGGAGTAGAAATCTTCGCTCCCTGCCGGGCGTACGGGCATCCGGGCGATTTGCGCTTCTTCATCAATGAGGCGCATCGGGCCGGGCTAGCCGTAATCCTCGACGTCGTCTACAACCATCTTGGCCCGGATGGAAACTATCTTGGATCTTATTCCAAGACCTACTTTAACCCGAAACATCACACTCCTTGGGGACTCGCGTTTAATTTCGATTGCAGCGATTGCGCCCCGGTCCGTTCTTTCTTCTTGGAGAACCCGATTTATTGGCGTGAAGAATTTCACTTTGATGGGTTCCGCCTGGATGCGACCCAAGCGATTCCCGACACCTCGAAAAAACACATTATCCAAGAAATTACCGAAGAAATTCAGGCCCGCGGCGGCTTGGTAATTTGCGAAGATCCCCGCAACGAACGTCGGATCGTATTGCCGCGTTCGTCTGGTGGTTACGGTTGCGATGCGGTTTGGGCTGACGATTTTCATCACGTGGTGCGTACGCTGATGACCGGGGAAAACGAGGGATACCTCGGCTACTTCGAAGGAACACCCGAGCAGTTATTGGCTGCCATCCGAGAAGGCTGGCTATTCACCGGGCAGCTACAGAAAGACGGCATTCCTCGCGGTACTCGAGGAATCGATATCGAACCCGAACACTTCGTCGTCTGCATCTCTAATCATGACCAAGTCGGGAACCGTGCTTTTGGCGATCGCCTGCACGCGATCATTTCGCCGGAAGCGTATCGCGCTGCCTCGGCGCTCTGTCTGCTGGTGCCATACACTCCCATGCTTTTTATGGGTCAGGAGTGGGCTTGCTCATCACCGTTCTGCTATTTCACTGACCATAAACCAACCCTCGGCGGCAATATCGCCAAGGGCCGCAGAAAAGAGTTCGAACAATTTTCAGCGTTCCGTGACCCGGAGAAACGGGAGAAAATTCCGGATCCACAGGCTGAACAAACCTTTCAATCCTCGAAGCTGATTTGGGACGAGGTCGCGGCTAGTCAACATCAGACCGTGCTCCGGCTCTATCAGGATTGCATCCGATTTCGTCAAGCCAAGCTTACGGACCGGCGGCGCGGTGTCTGGCAAGTCGAATTAGTTTCCGATCAAACGCTCGCTCTACGTTATTCGCCGCCCAAAAGTGCCGAAGTCCTAATTTTGGTTCAACTCGTACCGGCCAAGACTACTTTGGACCTTAACATACCGATCCTTCGATCTTCCCAAGCTCACCCATGGAAATTCTCCCTTTCCTCCAACGAACCTGAGTACGGCGGCGAACAACCGGGTTTTTGCGACCCGAAGAAAGAAGCAATTTTTTTGATCCAACCGGAAACAATTCTGTTTGTGGCGCACTCATAAATGATGGAGGCGAAAGCGAACAATGGCTGCTAAACCCCGAATTCCCACCGCAACTTACCGGCTGCAATTCAGCCGCAATTTTACCTTTAAGGATGCGATTCAAGTTATTCCCTACCTAGAGAAACTCGGGATCAGCGACATTTACAGTTCTCCCTTTTATCGCTCGCGTGACAAAACCGATCACGGCTATGACGTGATCAATCACAACGAGCTCAATCCTATCCTTGGGACCGAAGAAGATTTCAAAGCCTTTGCGGACGCCCTCAAGCAGCGTGGTATGGGACACATCGCGGATTTCGTTCCCAACCACATGGGGATTGCGGATCCCGACAACGAGTGGTGGATGGACGTCTTGGAAAATGGTCCCGGTTCCGTTTATGCCTCGTTCTTTGATATCGATTGGGACCCGGTTAAACCGCAGTTACAGAACAAGGTCCTGTTGCCCGTCCTGGGAGATCAGTACGGTAAGGTGCTGGAAAGCGGTCAGTTTGAGCTCGAGTTTCGTGACGGGGCTTTTTTTGTGAAATACTTTGAATGGGCCTTCCCACTCAATCCCAGAACGTATCCCCAAATCCTACGGATCGCGCTGGAAAAGCTCCACGGCTACAACGAAGAAGAGATGTATCTGGAGCTTGAGAGCATCATCACCGCTCTCGAGCATCTGCCGGCCCGAACCGAAGTCGATGATGACAAGGTCAGGGAACGTTCTCGAGAAAAGGAGGTCGCTAAACGCCGTATCTCCCGTCTCTGCGTCGAGTGTCCACAAGTCGGCGATGCCATTCAACGCTCGCTCAATATTTTGGAAGGAAAGCCGGGCAACCCAAGATCATTCGACTTGCTCGACTCGCTGTTAAATTCTCAGCCTTACCGGCTCAGCTACTGGCGGGTTGCCGCGGAGGAGATTAACTATCGCCGTTTTTTCGACATTAATGAGCTGGCCGGCATCAAAGTGGAGAACCCGAAAGTCTTCGCTACAATTCACCGTCTGCTATTCGATCTCTTGAAGGATGGGAGTGTTACCGGTATCCGAATTGATCACGTCGATGGGTTGCAAAACCCGAAGAAGTATCTCATTGACCTGCAAAAGCATTGCCAAGACGGCACGGACGAAGAAGCTGCTGCTCATCTAAGTCCGGACAACGGCTGCTATTTGATCGTAGAGAAGATCTTAGAAGAAAGCGAACAGCTGCGGACTGATTGGCCCGTACATGGCACCACCGGATACGACTTCGCCTATGAAGCGACTCAGTTGCTGGTTGACTCCAGCAACGCGGACCGTTTCTCCCGTATTTATCGCGAGTTTATCGATCGATATGTTCATGTCGAATCCCTCATCTACGAAAAGAAAAAGCTGGTGATGGAAGTTACCTTGTCCAGCGACATCGAAACTCTGGGCCACATGTTGAGTGAGGTCGCCGAGCGCGACCGCCTACATCGGGACTTTACTCTGGATTCGCTGAGCGCCGTGGTGAGCGAACTTATTGCCTGCTTCCCGGTTTATCGGACCTATATCACCGCCGAGAGCGGTGTCTCCGAGATTGACCGGCACGTTATCCTGCGAGCGATTCGCGCAGCTAAACGCCGGAACGCAGCGATGGAACCATCGATTTTCGATTTCTTGCGCGGGATATTGCTGCTGGAGAACTTCGAGTCCGCAGACGAGATCACAAGGAAACTTCAGCTCGATTTCGTCAATAAATTTCAACAGAGCACCGGCCCGATAATGGCCAAAGGATTGGAGGATACCGCCTTTTATATCTTCCATCGACTGACCGCCTTGAACGAAGTCGGCGGAGCGCCGCAACAATTCGGGATATCGCTGGAGAGGTTTCACGAACGGAGCCGGCTTCGGCTGGCCGCCACGCCCAACACGCTCCTCACCCTGACCACCCACGATACTAAACGAAGCGAAGATGTCCGGGCCCGGATTGCTGTGCTCAGCGAAATCCCGGATCAATGGCAGGGCTGGTCGGAAGAATGGCGAAAACTCACCGCCGGTGCGAAGTCCGATCTGGAAGGCGAAATCGCTCCGAACGCTAACGAGGAATATCTGTACTATCAGACCCTTTTGGGAACGTGGCCCGTATCGCCCGAAGAAGTCGATCACACCTACATCGAGCGGATTCAACGGTACATGCTGAAGGCAATTAAGGAGGCCAAAGTAAATAGTAGTTGGGTTTCGCCGAATGAGGTCTGGGAGAATGCGGTTCTCCGATACGTGGCCGCGACTTTGGAACCCGATCATCTTTTTCGACAGGCAGTTGCCAAAGCCGCAGAAGGCATCGCTTGGCACGGAATGCTGAACTCGTTATCTCAGACCATCTTGAAGCTTACCTGTCCCGGTGTGCCCGATTTCTTCCAAGGTTCGGAACTATGGGATCTCCGCCTGGTTGATCCGGACAATCGGGGACCAGTTGATTACTCCGTTCGCGAAAACGTCTTACAAGAGGTAAGCGGTAAGCCCGTGGAAACTTTGTTGCCAACATGGCAGGGCGGCGCCATAAAAATCGCCATCGTCAGCATTCTGCTCCAGCTTCGCCAGCGGGCGCCTCGCTTGTTCGAAACCGGCACTTATTCGTCGCTCTATGCGACCGGCACCAAACGCGACTGTTGCATCGCCTTCCATCGGCGTTGCGAAAACGAGGATGTTCTAGTGATTGTTCCTCGATTCACCACCCGATTAGGAAGCGCCAATCGCCCCTTCGATTGGGGAGACACGCAGCTCCTGATTGATGAATCATTACCCGCGATGCGTGATGTACTCAGCAGCCGTAAGCTAACCAAAGGCCAAGACAGCGTTCCCTTAAAGAGCCTGCAGAACTTCCCGTTCGCAGTCTTTAGCAACCTCTGAACAGTTTTAAGTTATAAGTTCTAGGTTTTAGGTTGGAGGTTTTAGCTTGGTCGCGGTGCGACCTCCACGGCGTAAGGCTATCGCCCCATCTTTGACCATCTAAGTTGAAGGCTGGTTAGCCGGCCGACCTAAAAAACGTAAAACTTAAAATCTACAACTTACAACCGTTCGAGCCATTCCTTAACCGACGCGACCGTCTCCTTCAGCGTCGACGTCCCGGCGGTCACCCCAACCTTGTCGAGGCCATCGAACCAGCTGGCCTGCAGTTCTGCTGAGCGCTCGATATGGAAGCTGCGTTTACCAGCTGTCTGGCATGCTTTTAACAGCTGCAGCGTGTTATTGCTGTTCTTGCCTCCTACCACTACCACCGCTTCAACCTCATCTAATAACTTCCGCAGGGCGGTTTGCCGATTCTTGGTTGGCTGGCAAACCGTATCCCGAAACTCCACCACCGCGTCCGGCCATTTTTCTTTTAATGCCGCCACCAGCGCAAGCACATGATCGATTGGTTGTGTGGTCTGAGACACTACCCCAAACCTGGGCTTCGCCGGTAATGAGGCAATGTCATCGGCGCTTTCGATCACGCTGGCTTCTGGCAAATCACCGATCAATCCCCGTACCTCAACATGGCCACGCTTGCCGATGACGGTGGGATGAAACCCGGCTTTGGCCAACTCAAATAAGGTCTGATGGGCCTGATGAACCAAAGGACAGGTCCCATCGATTACTTCGTGCCCGCGCTCTTGCCACTTGGCCAATGCCTGGTTAGACGCACCGTGCGCCGTGATCATCACTTTTTTAGTCGTCGCTGACGGCGCATCCAACGAACCCTCAATCGCTCCCAAGGCGCCGAGCCGTTCCTTGGCAATCGGATTGTGAACGAGCTCACCAAGAATGGTGAGTTCGTCGCGACGAGCGAGATCTTCCGCCTGTTTAATTGCGTCCCGAACACCGAAACAGACGCCGTAATGTTGAGCTAAAATTACCTTCATGTGCTTGGCTTTGTAGAACAAAGTTTTAGGTTAAATTTTTATCCCCTTCCGAGTTTCACGATTTCTTCCAGCATCTCGATGTAGAGTTTGAAAGCAGTTCGTCCGCGCTCCGTCATCGAATAGCTGGTTAGCGGCCGATCCAATACTTCTTTCGTCACGGCAACGTAGCCGGCCTGGTGCAACGTCCGTAGATGGGTTACCAAATTACCATCGCTCATCTGCAACGCATTCTTCAACTCTTGGAAAGGCCACCGGGATCGGGTCGCTAACAAGGTCATGATGGCAAGCCGTCCTTTCTCGTGGATCGTCCGATCAAGTTTGTTGAAGTCAACCATGCTCGTTGTGCCGAGCGGAGAACATCACTAGCACACCGTAGATGGTGTGGTAGAGGCCGAAGCTCCCGGCCATGGCGAAATAACCCAGCTGTTCCAACATCAGGCTCGGCCGGTCGCCAACAGCGACAACCAAGACGGGCGTCATCACGCAAAGGATGAGAACGCTCGTCAGGATGAAGGCCCAACCAAGGATGACAATTGACCGGGGTGCAAATGTCATCGTCGACAGCAGCGCCAGCCCGTATAAAGCCATCCAGCAGACTGCTATAAACAGTTCCGTCCCCGCCGCACGAGCGAGAAAGAACGTCAAAGCGATCGCCACGATGAAAGTGGGTGCGATCGCGAGCAACGCCGTTCGTAAACGATAAGAGGCAAATCGTTCTTGACGCCGCTCTGTGGAACGAAAAATAAAAAACGTATTGGCCGTCGCGCTCAAGAGACAGACCACGATCCAGGTGAGGACAAAGTTATGCTGGAACAACGCTTGAAACGGCCCTGGGATCAGCGCTAGCCCGGAAACCAAAAGAGCGACCAGTCCACAAAAAAGCGCTGCCGGAGCTGAGACCGCACGATAGATGGTGGCCCGCTCCATCAGTTCCCGAATCACGCGCAAATGCTCTTCCGCTGCAGACCGATTCATCGTCACGGCTTTGTGACACAAAGCTTACCCTGGAGCAAGAGAAAATCAGAAGCTAGGAGCTGGGATTCAGGAGCTAGAAGGGGTGAGACGCTGCTGGGGCGAGGCTCCCGAAACAACTCCGGATATCATCAGAGGGCTACGATGATTCGATACCCAGAACAACATTAGGTCGTAAAATGCCCCGACTTGTCCGACGTAGCTTTGGTCTAGGCAAAGTGATTCTCGTAGTTGGTTGCGAAGTCGGAACCCTGTGCTGCAGTGTGCCATGAATCCCGACCGAGATCACACCGTAAAATTAAACAGATATCATTACTTTATTAATAACTGTTATTTTATCTTGCTATTCCCTGTTCCGTTCATTAACGTCCGCCCCATGAATCAAGAAAACCCTCTAGAAGAAAATAACGAGTCGGCGGCTAAAGCCGGCGAAACCAAAATCCCCGTCTTGGGTATCGCGGCCGGTCTCACCGAATCAGTGAAAGAAGCGCAAGAAGCAGAAAAAGCTCTCGAACGCGCGAGAGATCCGGAGCGCAGCGAACAAGAACGCTCGGCTGCCAATCGGGCCGCAGCCATCCACGGACGGCGCGCCTTGTTCAAAGCGGTCAGCAGCGTACTAGCGCAAGGCCCAGCCGACGGTACGACGGCTTCTCTCACCCTGAACGGCGCCAATATGATCTTGGATCAAATTGAAGGCGATCCGACCAGGCTCGAGAAGACCGCTTCCCGAACCACCGCCCCAAAACGCGCCAGCACAGAATCCTTCATGCAAGGAATCCGCGAACAAGCTGCGACAGAAAAGCAGCAGCAGAACGGTGAACAACCGGCGATCAGACAATGATCGATGCGGTCGTATTGGAAACAAAATGGTCCGGACTGCATTGGCGCTGCATTCCGGGCCATGACGACGATCTAGAAGTTAAGAAGATGGAATAGCCGCAAAAAGGCGCAAAAAATGAAAAGCCCAGCTATAAACGATATCAATGAACTGTGTGATTTTGTGCGAGAAATCGCGTTCGCTATTCATCGTTATCATCGCCATGGCCACCTGGAGAAGGTTTACGAGAATGCGTTAGCTCATCGCTTGAGGAAGGCAGGGCTGGATGTCAAACAACAGTACCCGCTCAAAGTGTTAGACGAAGATGGCACTTCGATCGGCGAATACTACGCCGACCTGTTCGTCGGAGAAACGTTGATCGTAGAGGTCAAAGCATGCCGAACCTTAGCCGCTGAGCATGTAGCTCAAATGTTAGGCTACCTGCGGGCTGTCAAAAGAGAACACGGTCTGCTACTGAACTTCGCGGTTACAGGTTCCAGATTCCCAAATACGCAATGAGCCAGGAATCACTCGAGCCAAACCCTTTTTCCGTTCTCACCCTTTTTTGCGCCTTTTTGCGGCTATTTAGATTTCCCTAACTGTTATCCCTTTGGAGCCAACAACTTCCGAGCAATTTCCTGACATGCCGCGACCGAGGTCGGCGTCTCGTCTTTCAAAGCCAACGACCCTCCAACTCCGAGAGCAGTAGCGCCGGCAGCAAAAAAATCAGGTGCATTATCCACGGTGATGCCGCCTGTCGCCATCAGCGGGATTTTAGGAAAAGGACCACGCAGCTCCTTGAAATAAGCGCTCCCAAGCGTTGCTGCCGGGAACACCTTGATGACTTCGGCTCCAGCTTCGTAGGCGGCAAAAATCTCTGTTGGGGTCATCGCTCCGGAGAAAATCGGTATCTGATTTGAACGCGCAACGCCGATCACCTCCGGATTGAAGTTTGGTGTAACGAGGAAGCGTGCTCCAGCCCGAATTGCTTTCTCGGCCAGTTCAGGAGTCGTTACCGTCCCTGCGCCGAACAGCCCCTGCTTAAGCTTCTTCGCGGCTGATTCCAAGAACGCCACCGCCCCAGGCGAATCGATGGTCACCTCGATAAAACGTACTCCGGCCTCAATCAAAGCGCCCGCGCACAGCTCAATACTCACACGCGGACGCCTGAGGATCGCCACCAAAGGAGCATCCCGTAAATCAGCTAATAACGCAGTCATGTTCTCAATGGAGTAAAGAGCAATCAGTTTGGAGAACCCGGCGGTTTCCACTGTTTACTGCCTTACTGATTACTGCTTACTTATAGGCCACGGCTTGCGAGCTGTCCGCGGGATTCAGCGCACATCTTCCTTGGTCAGTTCACCGTTAACCGTGCGCCAAATATTTCTTTCGTTCTTGTTCCGCAGCTCGACCGGCAGCAATCCTTCGGGAAAATTCTGATAACAACTGGGGCGGGCGAATCGTTCGATCGCAGCAGTGCCGACCGAAGTGAACCGCGCGTCACTGGTCGCTGGATAAGGACCGCCATGATGCATGGCCGGACAAACTTCGACGCCGGTCGGATATCCATTCCAAATAATACGACCTACTTTGGTTCGCAGAATCTCTGCCAACTTACTAGCCAGCTCCATGTCTTCTTCGTCCGCGTGTAACGTTGCCGTGAGCTGGCCTTTTAGTTCTTTCGCAAACGCGATTAAATCAGCCTCAGAAGAACATTTCACCAGCAGGGTAGCCGGACCGAATACCTCTTCATGCAACTCCGGCTCTCCTAGGAACGTCTTCAGATCGGTTTCCAGAAAGATCCCTCCACCTTCGGCCGACACAAAGCTTCGGCGTTCCTCAATCAACTTCTTGAAACGTGCAGAGATTCCCTCCGTCAACATCTGGCCCGGCGGTTTCTTTGACAGCAAGTCACCAACTTCATCGGCAAGAGTTTTGAGCCCATCACCCGCAACTCCGGCGACAAAGCCCGGTTTGGTACAAAACTGGCCGACTCCGAGTGTTACCGAATCCGCCAGTCCTTGAGCGATTTTGTCACGCCGAGTTGCCAGCGCGTGCGGAAGGATAAAGAGCGGGTTTAAACTCCCCATCTCCGCAAATACAGGGATCGGTTCTTCTCTAGCAGCCGCTGCATCCAGCAACGCTTTCCCGCCCCCGAATGAACCGGTGAACCCGATCGCCTTCACCGCAGGATGTTGAACCAGAGCCACCCCAATCTCGATGCTCTGATCACTGAGCAATCCAAAAGCACCCTTATCGATCCCGGACGAAGCGACCGCGCTTTTGATTGCTCCGCCGACCATCGCGGAAGTCCGCGGATGACCAGGATGGGCCTTCACTACCACCGGACATCCCGCCGCTAATGCTGAAGCCGTATCGCCACCGGCCACTGAAAACGCGAGCGGAAAATTGCTAGCTGCAAAAACGCCAACAGGTCCAAGCGGTTCTAAGATCCGGCGCACATCCGGCTTAGGAACCGGTTTTCGATCAAGCTGAGCGGTATCAATGCGGGCATTAACCCACGAACCTTCTTCGATCAGACTAGCGAACATCCGCAACTGATTGACGGTCCGGGCGCGTTCTCCGGCCAAGCGATCCCGGCCCAACGCAGTCTCCTCCGCACACACCGTCAACAACTCCTCACCCAAAGCGTCGATCTCCTCGCCAATTTTCCTCAAGAACGCCGAGCGTTCCGTCGCCGCCGGCGCTTGATATTTCGCTGCGGCGGTCAACAGCTCATTCAACTCCGCCGTCATCGCTTTCTGGTCCATAGAGAGCAACGTTAACCAAGAAGGGATTAGCCGCAAAAGAGTAGAGAAGAAGGAATAGCCGCAAAAGATCGCAAAGAACGCAAAGAAGAGCGGGTATTCGAAGCATCCTTGAGGATTGCAGTCGCTCGCTACGCTCTTGTTTCAACGCCACTAGGAAAGCTTCAAATCCGAATCTATATAACAATATAATTTTAAGTTGCCTCCTACTTAAACCTCTCGATAATGGTCACATTCTGCAAACAATGGAGGGAGAAGGTAGGCCTGTGAGAGACATCAACGAACTGTGTGACATTATACGAGAAACGGCGTACGCGATTCATTGTTACCATGGACATGGGCACTTGGAGAAGGTCTACAAGAATGCGTTGGCCCATCGTTTGAGGAAGGCCGGGCTCCGCGCGGAGCAGCAACACCCCATCGAAGTTTGTGACGAGGATGGAACGTCTATCGGCGAGTATTTCGCAGATTTAATGGTCGAGGACGCCCTGATCGTCGAGCTCAAAGCGTCGCGCACCATAGTCAGCGAGCATGTAGCACAAATCTTAGGCTACCTCCGCTCTGCCCGCCGAGAGCACGGCCTATTAATAAATTTCGGTAGCTACAGATTTCAGATCCGCAAATTCGCGAAAAGTCTAGACTCGATAGCACTCTAATCAGACTTTAGGTTTTCGCCGTTTTCTCTGCGTTCTTTGCGTTCTTTTGCGGCTATTCAAATCTTCCGGACCGTAACCAGACCTTCTTCTTTTGCCCAGGTTAAGGCATTGCGAAGAGGACGCCCGAAAGGCGGGCACTCGATTTCCACCACGTCATTCACCTCGGCGCTGAATCCGTCCTGGCAGCTGAGCAAGCTTGCTCCAAGGAAATGGACGTGAACATCTCCAGGCCGGCGGAACATTCTGTACTTGAAATGATGATGCTCGAGATTCCCAATCGAGTGGCACATATTGGTTTCACCACTCAGGATGTTGCCGCTCCAGACCTGCTGCCCGTTTCGTAAAATTCGGACGGTCCCGGCCAGCGCGTCCGGCAGGTCTCCCAAATAAAGTTCTGGGCCCACCGAGCACTCCCTCAACTTTGAGTGGGCCAGATAAAGATAATTCTGCCGCTCGGTAACGTGATCTGAAAACTCGTTGCCTAACGCAAAACCGACACGCACCGGGACGCCCTGCGGGTCGATCACGTAGAGACCCGCTATCTCCGCTTCTTCTCCACCATCACCAGCGAAAGCGGGTGATGAGATGGGTTGTTCTGGAGCGACCAAACATTGGCCATCCCCTTTGAACGCCCACTCCGGTGCAACGCCGACCTTTCCCGGAGCCGGCTTGCCGCCTTCGTAACCTAGCCGGAACATCTTCATTGAATCCGTCAGCTGATCAGGGTCGGAAGCCAACTTAGCGTGCATCGAGTCCCGAGATTTGGCACTCCCAAGATGAGTTAGGCCGGTCAACGAAACCCAGCAACGACTAGGATCGGGATGATCCAAGGGAACCAGCAACCGGCGCTCGCTGGTAACCTTATCATATGATTCACTCTTTTCGGAGAGCTGCGCCTCAGCGAACTCTGACAGTGACCGGCCAGCCTTAAGCGCTGCGAACACCAAATCATAAACCGAGCTGAATCCATTCAATATTCGGAGCTCGCTTCCATCCTTACTGGGGACACCAACGCAGCGATCGCCGCGTGTATCTTTGAATTGAACCAAATTCATAAAATAGAATTCAGGAGCTAGAATCTAGGAGGAAATTATTCTCGACCCGCAAACGAGATCCAATAGCGGCGTAGATCGTTCCCCGACCCTACTAGATCCTAGCTCCTTTTTACATCACCGCCCCGAGCATCCAGGGCGCAAACTCTTCATCGCCAAATCCATGTTCTTCTGAGTGCGATTTTTCACCGGAGGCGATCTGCAGCATACGTTGGAAAATGCGGCTACCCATGTCTTGAAGTGAAGCGGTTCCGTCTAGAATCTCGCCGCAGTTGATATCCATGTCGTCTGACATGCGGTAGTAAAGGGAAGTATTGGTTGCCAATTTCAACGACGGGGTCGGTTTACATCCGTAAACGGATCCGCGGCCGGTTGTGAAGCAGATGAGATTAGCTCCACCGGCGACCTGGCCCGTTGCCGCAACTGGGTCGTGCCCGGGAGTGTCCATAAACACCAATCCATGAGCAGTCACCGCCTCCGCATACTCATAAACGTCGACGAGATTGCTGGTGCCACCCTTAGCGACTGCCCCGAGTGATTTCTCCAAGATGGTGGAAAGTCCGCCCAGCTTGTTACCCGGAGAAGGATTGTTGTTCATCTCCCCATGGTTCCGGGCGGTGTACTCCTCCCACCATTTAATCCGGGCGACCAGCTTTTCCCCGACCTCTTGTGAGATCGCGCGCCGGGTCAGGAGATGTTCAGCTCCATAAATTTCCGGTGTCTCAGAAAGAATCGCCGTTCCCCCGGCCTCTACTAATAGGTCGACAGCGGCTCCAAGCGCGGGATTAGCGCTGATACCTGAATACCCGTCCGAACCTCCGCATTGCAAAGCAACCATCAGATGTCGCGCTGAAACCGGTTCCCGCACGACCTGATTTATCTCCGGCAACATCTCCTTGATCAGCTCGACTCCCCGTTGAACCGCTTTCACGGTTCCACCGCTATCCTGAATCGTCATCGTGGCCAGTCGCGGCCCGCGTTCGAGTCCTTGATCATGTAACAACGCGCCCACCTGGTTTACTTCACAACCGAGACCGATAATCAGTACCCCACCAAAGTTAACGTGGCGCGCGTAACCAGCGAGCGTGCGCTGTAGAAACGCGATCCCTTCCCCTTCATCAGCCATTCCACAGCCGGTGGTGTGCGTTATAGCAACTGCTCCATCGACGTTTGGATAAGCCGGCAGAACCTGATGGTTCACGATCTCTGCGATCTTTTTGGAGACGGTAGCGGAACAATTGACCGTAGAAATGATCCCAATGTAATTTCGAGTGGCGACTCGGCCGGATGCCCGCACGATCCCCTTAAAAGAAGCTTCCTTTTCAGTCGCTACTGAAGGCTTACGATCGGCACAAAACGCGTAATCCCTGGCGAAATCGTGGAGAGCTATGTTTTGGACATGGACATGCTCGCCGATCCCGATCGGCTTAGCTGCGAAGCCAATCACTTGGTTATACCTTCTGACAGGTTCTCCCGGCGCGATCGCTCGCACTGCCACCTTGTGTCCAGCAGGAATCGGGCTCGTCGTTCTGATCCCAACTCCTTCTAACCAGGTTCCGGACTCGATAGGGTTAATCGCGATGACCACGTCATCGGCCGCGTGTAATCGGATAACCCGAGGTTCTTCATTCATGATCTATTCGACTCTAACACGGATCGATGGTGGAGCGAATCGGCGGGTTTCGGCGGTACAATTTGGTGGCGCGAGGCTCCCGCGGAGGTTCCAAGTTCCAGGTTCTACGTTTTAAGTTCTAGGTTGGGCTTTTAGCCTTGCAACGCGACACGCTGGCGGAGTTTTCGGCTGACCCAGTCCGCCGAACGTAAAACCTAGAACTTAGAACCTATAACTTCGAACCGCCGCGGGAGCCTCGCCCCACCAGCCTCACGGCCTCTGCACACCGACGGCTCCTACATACACCGCGTACAACGACGTCGTACCGGTAATAAACAATCGATTCCGTTTCGGCCCCCCAAAGGCCAGATTCGACACCGTCTCCGGCACCTTGATTTTGCCTAGCAACACGCCGCTGGGATCGAAACACTGCACGCCATCGCCGGCGCTGGTCCACACATTCCCTTTTGTATCGATTCGCAGGCCATCGGCACAGCCCGGCGAAACCTCTGCGAAAACCTTTCCGGAACCTAATCCTTTGCCGTCTGGCGTTACGGGAAAGACTCGGATGTGACGTTCTCCGCCAATCCTATGCGAAATGCCGGTGTCGGCGATATAGACCAGTGACTCATCCGGCGAAAATGCGATGCCGTTCGGTTTATTAAAATCGTTTGATAAAATCGTGAGCTCCCCGGTTTTTGGATCCAGCCGAAAAACATGGGCGGCGCCATACTCACTTTCTTCGGCATGCCCTTCGTAGTCGCTCAAAATGCCGTAGGGCGGATCGGTAAACCAGATCGAATCGTCGGATTTGACCACCGCATCGTTCGGCGAATTCAGGCGGTGTTGGCCGAATCGATCCACCAAAACCGTGATGGTGCCGTCCGGTTCAGTCCGCGTCACCCGCCGGGCGCCATGTTCACAGGTGATCAGGCGACCTTGCCGATCGCGGGTATTACCGTTGCTATTATTTGAAGGCGTCCGAAAAACGGTGACCTGATCCCCGGCCAATCGCAGCATCCGGTTGTTCGGGATATCGCTCCACAGCAGATAATCTCCGTCCGCAAAGTAGACAGGTCCCTCGGCCCAAAGGCACCCATTGTAAAGCCGCTCCACCCAACAATTCGGCAGGGTCAGATACAAAAAGCGTTCGTCGTAGACTTCAAATTCATTACGCAGCCCGGTAGTGAGAAGCATAGGGGGAAGGAGTTCAGAAGTTGCAGAAGTTCAGTTCAGAATATCCGCTAGCTACCGAATACATGACTTCAAAGATCCAGCAAGTTAAAGGGATCCGGCTTGACAAAATTTGAGACCCCTAGAGTCACCGCTGAACTCCTGAACCTACTCAACCCGTCACTAACCTCTCACTTCTCACGTCTCACTTCTCACGGATTATTCGACTCCCCATTCCTTCAACTTCTGACTGACGCGCTCGCGAGTCGCTTCGTCCATGCGCACCAATGTCGGCCAACCACGGTGATAGCCTTCGCCCGGCAGCTTACGCGTTGCATCGAATCCCATGTGCGAACCGATATTTGGAAGGGTCGGCGCGTGATCGAGACTATCGGATGGATTCTTGATGAAGGTGGTGTCGCGTTGCGGATCCGTATTAGCGCAGAGGTGGAACAGAACTTCGCTCGTGTTATGCACATCACAGTCCTCGTCTAACACCACGATATACTTGGAAAACATCATCTGGCCCATCCCCCAGAGCCCATGCATCACCTTGTATGCCTGGTAAGGATACTGTTTCCGGATACTGACAAAGACCAGGTTGTGAAAGACTCCTTCTGCCGGCAACGCCATGTCGACGATCTCGGGGAAATTCAATTTAAACACCGGAAGAAAAATTCGGACGCTGGCATCCCCTAGATAGAAATCCTCCATAGGAGGGATCCCAACGATGGTGGCTGGATAAACCGCGTCCTTCCGATGCGTAATCGCGGTCACATGGAAGACCGGATAAGGATCAATGGCCGTATAAAAGCCGGTATGATCTCCAAAAGGACCTTCATTCCGAAGTTCACCGGGTTGCACATAGCCCTCGATCACAAAATCGACATCGGCAGGAACACGCAGGTCATTGGTCTCGCATTTGACCAAGTCGACGGACTTTTTTCGGGCGAAACCGGCAAAGAGGATCTCGTCCAGACCATCTGGGAGCGGAGCGGTGGCCGCAAACGTGTACGCGGGGTCGCCCCCTAAACAAACCGCGACTGGCATCGGTTCATTGCGTTCGTAGTACCGTTTCCCGTGCCTGGCGCCGACCTTATGAACCTGCCAATGCATCCCGGTCGTCGCCTTGTCGAAGATCTGCATCCGATACATGCCCACATTGCGCTGTCCATTATCCGGGTCCTCGGTATAGACATTCGGTAACGTTATAAAGCGGCCGCCGTCATTCGGCCAACAACGCAAGACCGGCAGATCGTCCAAAGAAAATTTCGAGCCGGCTATCCGATGAATCACTTCTTTGCACGGCCCGGAAGACACCTTTCGAGGCCGAGCATGCAACAGATCAATCCCTTGGCGGAAGAGCCCCCACCCTTCCTGCAATGAGTTAGGCGGCTTTGCTTTAAGAATCGCCTGCATCTGATGGGCAAGCTCGTCTACGGAGGCTATCCCTAACGCCAGAGAGATCCGCTTATCCGATCCCATCGTGTTGATCGCGACCGGAAACTTCGAGACGCGGCCATCGATCGTGGGCTGCTCGAAGAGCAGAGCCTTGCCACCGCCTTTCGTTTTCATTTGGCGATCTGCTATCTCGGTGATCTCGAGCTCTGTCGCGACAGGCTGCGCGATGCGGAGTAGTTCTCCAGCTTGATCGAGCTTCTTGATAAATGCGGCAAAGGAATCGTAGGACATGAGGCCGGAACAATCACAAATGACAGATTACAAATGACAAATGGCCGAGTCATCCTCAGGCTTTGGCATTTCCCAATCTGTCATCTGCCATTTGTCATCTGTCATCTGCTATTGGCTATCGGTTATCCCTGACGTACTCCCAGCCGGTACAGCGGTTCCCTTCAAAAAAGGCAGTCTTATAGGGAACCTCGATTGAGATGAAATCATCCGGGTAGCCATAGGGATACGGTCCCAAGAATGGATACTGCAAATACCCCGAGTAGCGATAGAGTCCGAAACGGTAGAACTCGGGATAGAAATAGTCAGTGGCAACAATCGTTTTAAGCGTGGTGTAGACCCAAGCTTCATAGGCATGACCGTTTCGGGAACCTGAACGAATTTGGGCGGGCGCACCCCAGGCGATGTAGACTGCTCCCTCAGGCAATCCTTCGCGGATCATTCCCGATCTAATTAACGCCTGATCCCGAGACGATAGTGACGAATACACGGCAGGTTTTTCCTTAATCCGAGAATCAACCGTGGAACAGGCTACGAGGACCAAACAGCTAATACACCCCAGGGCGAAACCGATTTTGCCGGCCATACCGGCTAACAGTGCACGTTGAGCTAAATCGCTGCAACTGAGGCTTCGATAGACGGTTTTGCCGCGTGCCTGGAGGGGAGCCGCTTTTGACTGCCACCATACCCCTGGCATGATCGCGCGAAAAAACATGGCACTACCCAACGTCGGGCTGCAGGCGGCTCCCGGAAACGTCTCCGCGTGTGAACATCGGGAAGGTGTCCGTTAGACGGTACCGCACCCAACGCACACTCGGAGGCGTGGCGACATCAGGAGACGTTTCTCGGGAGCCGCCTGCCAACACATCTCACTCTAGCAAACGCTAAGTTTGATGAATACGGGTCACCTCAGGTCACATTGCAAAGCGGCTCCCCTCCAAGCATCACCCGAACGAGCAGGGAACGCTTCACCTACCCCTCTACTTGCACCGCTATTTCCCTCAGCGTAGGCTTGCAAAACCATGCAGGACCATTTTGGCCATCGCATCAGTTATCTGCGAATTTCCATTACTGATCGTTGCAACGAGCGATGCCTTTACTGCATGCCTCGGGAGCTGCAGGAATGGTTACCCCACAGCGAGGTGCTGACCTACGCCGAATTGGCACGATTAGTGCAAATCGCGGCCAGCCTTGGGGTCACTAAAATCAGGGTCACGGGAGGCGAACCACTGACGAGACGAAACGTCTTAGAGTTCTTTCGCGAACTAAGCCTCATCGAATCGATCACCGACATCGGGATTTCGACCAATGGCACCTTGCTCGCCAAGCGATCTGAATCCGGCCAAACCGTGGCCGAAAGTTTAGCCGAGCTACGCGTGAAGCATCTCAACGTTTCCCTGGACACATTAGACCAGGAAACCTACGCCATGATCACTGGACGCGACGCTCTGCCTGAGACACTGAGAGGCCTTGAAGCGGGCAAATGCGCAGGGTTCGCTCAAATCCGCCTCAATAGCGTCCTGATCCGCGGCAAGAACGAAGAGGGACTCGGCGACCTGGTGCGATTCGCTCGCGAACAGGGATTCCTCCTCCGTTTCATCGAACTGATGCCGGTGACCACTGCGGATGTTCTCTCGGACGAGAACTTCTTTCCGATCGCGGAAGCCAGAAGAAATCTTGAGGCCGAGTTTGGCCCGTTAGTTTCCGAGCCCGACTTTCATACAAATGGGCCTGCTCTGTACTATCGATTCAAAGACCACTCGCAACGGATCGGGTTTATCGGAGCAATGACCAACCTTCATTTCTGCGACAGCTGTAATAAGCTCCGTCTGACTTGCGACGGAAAACTGCGGCCGTGCCTTGGTAGCCATCTCGAGTTCGATATTAAGGAGCCCTTGCGCGCCGGTGCTTCCGACGACGAACTTCGCAGGCTGTTCCTCGATGTGGTAGACCGCAAGCCGCAGCAACACGATTTCCGCTTCAACTATCAGCCCGGGCGTAAGATGGTCGCAATCGGAGGATGAGCTCCGAGTTCACACATATCGGACCTACCGGCACGGTTCGGATGGTCGACGTTTCGCAGAAACCCGTTTCCCGCCGGATCGCGACCGCTAGAGGTCACATTCGGCTCCAGCGCGGCACCATCCAGAAAATCAATCAATCGAGTATCGCAAAAGGAAACGTTTTAGCGGTTGCGCAAGTCGCTGCGGTAAGTGCGGTAAAACGCACTGACGAATTGATCCCTCTTTGTCATTCTCTGCCGGTCCAGCACGTCGACATCACATTCCACGAAGACTCGGAAGGATTTGAAATCGAATGTGCGGTAACCACCGTCGCTCAGACCGGCGTCGAGATGGAAGCATTGACCGGCGTCGCGGTTGCCGCCCTGACCATTTACGACATGTGTAAAGCCGTCGACAAAACGATGGAGATTTCTGACGTGCGCCTTGTTTCGAAGACAAAAGAAAGCATATGAACACCATCACCGTCGGCATTATCACGGTTTCCGATCGCGCCGCCGAAGGAGTCTATGAAGATCTTGGCGGCCCGGCCTTGGTCAAAAAGTGTCGTGAACTAGGATGGGAAATCCGCTCTGAAGCCATCGTTCCGGATGAAGTAGAGCGGATCCAAACCACAATTCGAGGCTTCTCCGCCCAAGGTTGCCAGCTAATCCTGACCACCGGCGGCACCGGCATCGCCGTTCGTGACCGTACCCCAGAGGCAATCCGGGCGATAATGCGCCTTGAAATCCCGGGATTCGGCGAAGCGATGCGAGCTGAGTCATTTAAACTAACCCCGAACGGAATCTTGTCTCGCGGATTAGCCGCCGTTGTCGATTCTTCGCTGGTCATCGCGCTACCCGGCAAGCCTCAAGGCGCTGTCGATTGCCTGGGGATCGTCGCAGGCGCGGTCCCTCATGCAGTAAAACTGTCGCAAGGCGTGCCGACGTCATGCTAATCGTGCTCGTCCTCGTGCTCGAAAAGGCGGGCCAGGAACGTCACACGAACAGGACTTATAGGACCAATGGGACATATAGGACATATTAGTCCCATAGAGCCTGTCGCGCCGTAGGCTTGGCGTAGGCGGATCCCATCCGTGGCAGCAGGACGCGCATCGCCTAGCCCCTCCGCATTCCCAGCACCCAGGCTTCCCCTTTCACCTCGCCACCCACAACGCAACCGCCGGCAAACAAAAGAAAAGGTCTGCCACAAAACTCAACGTGATCGGCTGAACATGTGAAAAAAGGG
>JAFAHI010000757.1 GCA_019237325.1 Verrucomicrobiota bacterium
TGTGAAGGAAGATCCGCTCGGTAACCCGATCGATCAGCGTCATCCTTGGAATCAAACCACGATTCCACAACCCCAGAAACGCGACTTCGGCGGTAAATACACTTGGGTTATGTCGCCTCGCTGGCTTGATAAGCGGACCGGAGATCATTTGGCGTTGGATACCGGTGGTGGCCCGCTGCCTCGGCTATGGGTAACAGCGATGGCTGGCTTGGTCGATGTCGGTTACGTCAAGTCCACTGGTAAGAGCGTCAAGATCATCCTACCAAAGACCTCGATGAAACCGGAAGTTGAGCTCGAGTGGAAGATTCCGAAATGGAGCAACGCAATCGAACGCGATCGCGCTCGCACCTACTTTCAAGCTTATTCAGCGGCCTTGGCCATGCATTTCGTGGAGAAAGCCATGAAAGAGTTGCATGCCGGCCGGACCGAGACGTTCACGCCGTTTAAGGTTCCGAGTGAAGCCATCGGATGCGGTTTCCATGAGGCAGTACGCGGCGTGCTATCGCATCATCTGGTGATTCGAAACGGCAAAGTCGCTAATTATCATCCTTATCCACCGACCTGTTGGAATGCGAATCCGCGGGATAGCTACGGTACGCCCGGCCCGTACGAGGATGCGGTGCAGAACACACCGATCTTCGAAGAGAACGGTCCAGACAAATTTAAAGGGATCGACATCATGCGGGCAGTTCGCAGCTTCGATCCGTGTCTCCCGTGCGGAGTCCATATGTACCTGGGCGACGGTAAAGTTGTGGAGCAATACCATACCCCGACCGCCTACGCCGGACTGGCCAAACGATGAGGAATTGCGTGAAGGTAAGAAAGAGGTCGGCCTCGCAAGCGAGGCACGCTCCAAAGAAAGAAAGGCTATGATTCAGCAAATCGAAGCGTCCCCGGACGAGATATACGACATTGAACTTGAACATAGCCTTTTAGAAGCAAACGCAAAGCTCGCCCAAGAGAACCGGGCCCTGCTCGATCACCACGGGATAACGGCGATCGATGTCATGGGTGCGATTGGATCCGGTAAGACCACATTAATTACGCGGTTGGTAGAAGGATTAAAAGACCAAATTGGCGTCGCTGTGTTCAACGGCGACGCTACTACCAGCAACGATGCTGATCTGATTGCCAGTCAAAGTGTACCGGTGGTGCAGATCGCTACGGTCAAGGGCTGTCACCTGGATGCGAACCTGGTCGGCAAAGCGCTCAGAAAGACGAAGCTCGATAATCTGCGCCTGATCTTCATTGAGAATATCGGCAACTTGATTTGCCCGGCCGAATTCCCACTTGGATCGAAGGCGCGTGTGGTGGTGGTGAGCGTTACCGAAGGTCCGTACATGGTCAGGAAACATCCGCACATGTTTCTTGGGGCTCAGCTAGTGGTGATCAATAAGATCGATCTGGCCGAAGCGATGGGGGTCAGCGTGTCTGAACTGTCCGAGGACGTTCACCGTTTGAAACCAGATATCACCGTCATACCTACCAGTTGTAAGACTGGCGCTGGTATTGACCAAGTAAACTCAGCTTTGCTCGCTGTATGAAGTATCCGTTTGGCGTTCGGCGTTTGGCGTTCGGCGTTCCTCGGTTGACAAGCTGCAGCGATAGCCGGGGCTCATCATTGGTAAGGGCGCGTGTTGAGTTAGGTTTGCAGAGGCGGTTATTTCTGCAGCGCGATCCCGGCAAACGCCGAACGCCAAACGCCGAACCCCAAACGCCGAACGGATAGAATGCATGAGTTGTCGATTGCCTCGGCGGTTGTGGACAACATCCTGGAGTTTGTCGCTGAACGCTCCATCAAGCGAGTGATCGCAGTCAGGCTGGCAGTCGGCGAATTGAGCCATGTAGAAGAAGAACAACTCCGCTTCTGCTACATGGCGATTACTCAAGAAACGCTCATTCGAGATTCCGCTCTGGAAATCGATAGAATTCCAGCAGTGGTGCGGTGCCATCATTGCGACTACTCCGGGCGGCCCAAGTATTGGGAAGATGCCCTCTCGGCAGCGCCCGTACCAACTCTGCAGTGCCCGAATTGTGGTGGCGCGGTAGAGCCTGTAGAAGGCACTGATTGCGCGATCAAATCGGTCCGATTTGTTTCCGACGAACCCGTAGAGACCGTTCCGGGCTCATCCGATTTTGCTAGTGACCCAAGCTGAAGCAGCACTGTGTATGGAACATAAATCCGCAGGTCCCAATGGTGAGTCAGTTTCTGCATCGCCCGCGGCTAACCCTGGCGATGATATCAACGCACATGGTGAACGCCTACAGAAGTTGTTAGGGGAAGTCGAAGCGTTGCCCTATCCCGGAGCCAAGGAGCTGATCCAGGATTGTATGGAGTCAGTGCTAGGTTTTTACGGGGCCGGCTTGAAACGGATTTTACAAGTCGTGAGCGAGGACGGGCCAGAAGGCAGAAAAGTCTTTCGCGACCTGATCCGCGACGATGTCGTCAAAGGGCTTCTTTTAATTCACGATTTGCATCCGTTAAACCTGGAAGCCCGGTTGCTCGAGGCGCTCGACAAGGTCCGGCCTTATCTCAACAGTCACGGCGGAAACGTGGAGTTGATTAGCCTGGAGAATGATGTTGCCAGGTTGCGGCTACAAGGGACTTGTCAGAGCTGTGCTTCATCATCAGTAACGTTGGAACTCGCGATCCGGCACGCCATTGAACAGGCCTGTCCGGATCTGGTGCATTTCGACGTCGAAGGAGTAGCACAGAATCAGCTGGCGGTTTCACAGATCTCCCGGAGAACCATCACCGATTGGACGGTGGTAAAGTCCGCTGATCAACTCGAAGAAGGCGCCCGGATGCCCGTTCGGATTGGCGATGTGCGCCTCGTAGTATGCAAAGTTAACGATACCCTCTATGCCTATCGTAATCGGTGCCCGGCGTGTAATATGCCGCTCGACACCGGCTCATTTGAGGGCGGTTTTCTATCCTGTGCGTTGAACCATCGGTACGATGTGGTACACGCCGGTCGCTGCGCTGAGATACCCAGTGCGCATCTCGATCCTCTTCCCCTTCTAGTGCAGGAAAACGTTGTGAAAGTGGCGCTAACCAAAGAGGTCCTGGATGCACCCTCCGAGACTGTTCAGCAAAATATCTGAGTCTAAGGGTCCGCCCGAATCGCTCCGCGCCAAGATCACCGTACACGGCGCGGTTCAGGGAGTCGGGTTCCGTCCTTTTGTTTTTCGTCTTGCTACTCAGCTTCGCCTGAACGGATGGGTGTTAAATTGTTCTCAGGGAGTATTTATCGAGGTCGAGGGCGCGCTTGATCTCCTTCAGGAGTTCCTGGCCCGCCTGGAGAAAGACAGGCCTCCCCTAGCCATTATCCAGAGCTTGGAATCCTCCTTCCTCGACATTGCCGGTTATCAAAGCTTCGAGATTCGGTTTAGCGACGATACGGGCCCGAAGACAGCGCTCATTCTTCCGGACATTGCGATTTGTGCGGATTGCTTGGGTGAACTCTTAGATCCTTCGAACCGGCGCTATCGCTATCCGTTTACTAACTGCACTAACTGCGGGCCGCGATTCAGCATTATCGAGGAACTTCCGTACGATCGCCCAAACACGTCCATGCGACGGTTCAAACAATGTCCAGAATGCGACGCAGAATATCACGATCCGTTGAATCGCCGGTTTCACGCCCAGCCGAACGCCTGCTCAACATGTGGTCCCCATATCGAGTTATGGGATACGAGCGGTAAGGTTTTAGCCTATGAAGATGCAGCTTTGTTGAACGCTGCTGAATTGATCCGACAAGGTAAAGTCGTCGCTTTGAAAGGGATCGGCGGGTTTCAACTTATCTGCACCGCACAAGAAGAAGTGGTCGTGACACGGTTGCGGCAGCGCAAACGCCGGGAAGGAAAACCCTTCGCCCTGATGTATCCGGCTCTAGATCAAGTTAGTCGCGATTGCGTGGTTTCGAGCCTGGAGGAACGATTACTCGGTTCCCCCGCATCACCCATTGTCTTGTTAATGCGTCAGGGTGGGGAATCAACCATCGCTCCATCCGTTGCACCGGGTAACCGCACTCTGGGTGTTATGCTACCCTATTCGCCGCTCCATCATTTGCTGATGCGGGAACTTGGCGTTCCCGTGATTGCTACCAGCGGGAATTTAGCCAACGAGCCGATCTGTATCGACGAAGTTGAAGCGTTAGACCGGCTGAAAGATATCGCGGATTTTTTTCTGATACACGATCGCCCCATTGTCCGGCATGTCGATGATTCCATCGCTCGGGTAGTCTGCAATCGCGAAATGGTCCTGCGGCGAGCTCGCGGTTATGCGCCTTTGCCGGTCCGGATGAAGGAGCCGCTACCATGCGTGCTCGCGGTCGGAGCGCATTTGAAGAACACGGTCGCATTGAACGTCGGCCGTGACGTATTCATCAGCCAACATATCGGCGATTTGGAGACCACGATGGCGTTGGCCGCTTTTCATCGGACGATCGCGGATTTACCCAGGCTGTATGAAGCGCAGCCTGAGTTGGTCGCCTGCGATTTGCATCCGGATTATATCTCCACCAAATACGCAGCCAGCGCTGATCTAACTGTGCAGCGAGTCCAACATCATTGGGCGCATGTGCTCGCCTGCATGGCTGAGAATGAGTTGGAGCCGCCTGTCCTCGGCGTTTCTTGGGACGGGACTGGTTACGGAACCGACGGGACTATCTGGGGCGGCGAATTTCTGGTTCCCGTTCAGGATTCCTTTCAAAGGGTAGCTCATTTTCGACAGTTCCGACTACCGGGAGGTGAGATGGCCGTGAAAGAACCTCGTCGTACTGCGGTAGCCGTTCTTTATGAAATCTGGGGACAAAATGGTCTCGAAGACCGCGATCTCGCTCCCGTTGCTGAGTTTTCAAAGAATGAGCTTGGCTTAATCCGGCAAATGTTGGCCAAAGGGATCAACGCGCCGGTCACGTCTAGTG
>JAFAHI010000283.1 GCA_019237325.1 Verrucomicrobiota bacterium
TCGGCCTTCAGCTGGTTGGAAAACGCTGGAACGAATCCCATCTGCTTGGGATGGCAAAGTCCGTGTCAGCCGTCACGGGGCGATTCCGGCGACCGCCGCTCGTCGTTGGCGGGACTTTAGCTTAGTCTAGCAGGCGCGGGATTGAAAAACGGATTCCCGGCACTAATCACAACATTTATTTTATTTGATCCATTTTACGGGTTCACCGGCTGTTTTACGCGCGGCTACGCGGGAGGTTGCAGTGGACGGAGTGGACACAGTGGACTTAGTGGAGGGAGTGGACTCGTTGAATCTGTGGGCTACGTCCGCACCATTCTGGTTGCTGGGATGCCAATGACGGACTATGAATCTATTCGCTTGAAGCTCTGTTTGTTAGTCGCAGCGAGCCTCGCGTTCGGAGGCATGGTTTACCACGCTCGCGGGGGCGTGGTGGAGTCTGCCCATCACTCTGACGGTTTTCTTGATTTCGCTTCCGCACTCGTTGTTCCCGAGATACCGGACAAGTATCCACTCGAGTTACGCAGCACGCCCTCTGTAGACATCGTGGTAGGTCACGCCCGGAAGGATCAGTCCGGCGGAATTCTTGTTTCCGGTTTAGCTCGACAACGAATGGGCTGCTGCTCGCTCGGGCCTAACATGAGACTCGAGGTTGTGGTTCGCGGACCTCATCAGGACGTTCTGGAACAAACTACGACCGACTGCTATCTGCACTCATCGGGACATGGTTTGACAGCTCAGGCTCACTTCGCTGTCTACTTGAAGTCAGTGCCCCCACCGGGATCGACGGTCGAGATTTCCTGCCGGCCCGGCTGATTCCGGTTCCGATGGTCGAGGCAGGATGGAACGGGCGCACCACTTAAATAGTTTCTCAACGAATCGGGGTGAATTACTTTCACACAGAAGATCACGAAGATCTCAGAGCGGCGCGGACACGACCGATTGCCTTTGCTCTCATTTGGATTTTGCTGGCAGTCCTTTTGTCGCTTGAACCTCTCCGCGCGCAAGACATTGCCGCCCCTCCTTTGTTACCGGAGATCCCGCAACGAGATTATCTCGCGGGCGATTACGATGGCATTCGCACCCGATTGTACGAACGAGGAGTCGATATCTTCGCTAACTATCAGGGCGAAGTGTTTGGTAATGTAAGCGGCGGAGCTGTCCTTGATTCTCTCGGTCAGACTAGAGACGTGGCCAGCTATGATGGATTGCTGACCTTCGGTGCTATTCTGGACCTGGGCAAGCTCATCGACTGGTCGGGAGCAAAGATTTATTTTAGCGTTCTGGAACTACACGGCTCCAGCCTTACCCATGAGTCTCTGGGTGACATCGCCGGGTTCAGTAACATCTACGGTTACAATACCATTCGTCTGGGCGAAGTTTATTTCGAGCAATCCCTCTTCAATAATCAGCTCCAGATTCAGGCCGGTCAGTTGCTTAGCCATGACGCTTTTTTCGGCAATTCTTACGAGGAGCTTTTTATCAATGGCACTCTCGATGAGTTCACCCTGCTAAGCGCGAATCTTCCCTATTCGCCCTTGTTTCCGATGGCCACGCCGGCCGTGAAATTCGATCTCCAGTCCGGCAAAACGTTTTTCCTCAAAGCCGCGATCTTTAGCGGCAGCGTCCAAGCCCAGAGCGTTAACCGTCATAGTGTTACTTTCCCGATCAGCAAAAGTAGCGGCGCATTTCTTTTCAATGAGCTCGGATTTCATCTGAACAGCGACAACGGGGGTTTACCCGGCGACTACTCAGTGGCGGCATTTTATCATACCGGGACTCGGGCTGATGTTGGCTACAGACCCGGCGCCGTAATAGATGGTGACTACGGTATCTTCTTTATGGCCGACCAAATGGTGTGGCGGCAGAACAATGAACCAGGAAAGAAGGGACCAGCGCTGGGTGTCTGGACCCGGATCGGCGGAGCACCAGCCGAACGCAATCTGGTAACGTTTTATGCCGACGGCGGAGTTAGTTTGCTGGCTCCTTTGCCGGGCCGCAACGATGACGTCCTGGCTATTGGAGCAGCCTGCAGCAAAGTGAGCCACCATGCTAGCCGGTTTAACCAGACAGAGGGCGGACAACCTCTTAGCAACGAATCTGTCGTTGAGGTCACTTACAATCTGCAACTTGCTCCTTGGTGGCAGTTACAGCCCGACTTTCAATATTATTTGAAGCCGAGTGCTGGTATTCATGCAGCTAATGCCGCGGTTCTCGGACTTCGCACTACCATCACGTTTTGAGACGCAGGGTACGCGTGATGACGACCCCAGCGGCCCGTTAGAATGTAAGGCCCACTTTTTATGAAGAATACAACCAAGGCCCTGGTCGTGGCCGCATTGTTTTCGTTGGCGATTTCCTCTCGGTCGGGAGCCGCTACCATCGAACTGCCGCTTTACGGTTTCCAAATCGACGCCTTGGACGCCGCTCCAGATGCATCGAGTCCGACGACCGTTATCCAAACATTTCTGCCGGCAACAGATGGTTTCGCACCCAACATTAATGTGCAGATCCAGCCATACACCGGAACGATGAAGGATTACGCGACAACGACCAAGAGCCAGTTCGAACAAATGAAATGGAAGGTGGTCTCCGACCAGCAACCCAACGACAATGAATGGAACGTAGAATATACAGGATCGTTCCGCGGTTCCGACCTGCATTTTTGTGAGCGAGCCGTTTCCGCCGATGGGAAAGTCTATCTGATTACCGCCACCGCCAAAGAGTCCCAATGGGCGACGGTGGGCGATACGCTCCGCAAGCACCTGGAGAGCTTTAGATTGAAGTAAGCAGTGAGCGGTAAGCAGTCTCTAAGAGATCGGGCTCTCCGGTTCTATACTGATCACTGCAGCCCTGCTTACTGCTTACTGCTTACTGCTTACCGCGTACGGCTCACTCCCGTGGCCGCGCTCAAGGCTCTGTTGCCAAGACCATCCTATCCAATCGCAAAAGTTCTCCGAGGGACCAGGCTTGGAACGGGCAGCCCCTTGGAGTATAAGGCTCAACCGCGTCCGCGATTTCTGACACATGATTGAGGCCGGACTCGGTCATCAAAGCGCGAATGGATGCGAAATACCGTTCGCGCGCTTCCTGCTTGGCTTCCGGTGTATTCCCACGGACGCGCACCCAAGCCTCGATAAACGCTCCGGCTAACCAAGGCCAAACCGTGCCTTGATGATAAGCAGAATCGCGTTCGAACGGACCTCCAATGTAATGGGGAACAAAACCAGGTTCATCTTGAGCTAATGATCGAAGGCCACTGGGGGTCCACAGCTTAGCTTCTACGCGATCGACAACTTGGCGAGCGCGAGGCCCGGACAAAACCGGCAATGGTAGTCCGCCGACCGCAAAAATTTGGTTGGGCCGCGTAGCTGAATCAGTAACGCCCGGTTGATGATCAACGTCTACGACATCAAATAACTGTTGCCCGGACTCATTCCAAAACCGGCTCTCGAAGGCCTGACGTGCTTTTTCAAAAACCGGTCCCCATTGCGGCGAAGATTTTTTTCCGATAGCCAACGCGTTAATCCAGAGCGCTTGCACTTCAACCGGTTTACCGACGCGTGGGGTAATGACCTTGCCATCGACCTTGGCGTCCATCCAGGTGAGTTGCACACCAGGGACGCCGGCTGCCAATAACCCATCTTCATCCTGATAAATCCGGAAGCGAGTCCCTTTTTGATAGCCGGACAAAATCGCTTCTATAGCAGCCTTAAGCTTTTGTGCACCGGTGTCATCCACTAACCTCGGATGCGTGGATGCCGCATGCAGAAGATCACCAGCAGCGATGATAAACCAGAGCGAAGCATCGACTGAGTTATATTCCGGGGCGGCGCCCCGGTCCGGGAAAAGATTTGGAAGCATTCCTTCCGAAACATGGTTCGCCCACTCCAGCAGAATATCTCGTGTTACCTCCAACTCGCCTGAAGCGATCCCGAGCCCCCGAATCGATATGAAGGTATCCCGTCCCCAATCGCCAAACCATGGATAACCGGCGATGATACTTTTACCGGTTCCTCGACGAACAAAATAGGGTTCCGCGGAACGTTGGATGACGTCGCTTTTCTTGATCCGACGCTCGCGTTCGCTCTGACGAAGCTCGGCAACCCAGTCTGCCAGCGAACTATTATCAAGTTCGGCAAACCCCTCAGCGTGAAAAGTAAGTATGGCTTCGCGATTCGCGCTGTCCAATTGCCAGGCCAATTCACCAGGCGCCGCTAGATCCTCTAGAAAGTCTAAACCGCGTTCTTGTTCCTTAATGTAGAGAAAGTTTCGATACCACTGCGGGTCGTGATGATAAGTGGCTCGCGACCGGCATACGATGGCTGGGATACCGCTATAGGGCTGCCATTTAATAGTGTCAGCTTCTGTGCTGGGTTCGAACCGAAAAGCATCGTTCTGGTGATGAGTGGAATGGTAGTCGCGTCCGGATAAAAACGGCTTCACGGTAAGAGCGTAGCCGTCATCTACACGCCCGGAGAGCCGCCAACTGATTACCACCAAGGATTGTCCGTGAGGAACGAAGATTTCATGGTCCAGCCAGAGATCCAGCTCCAGCCGATAACTCCACTGCGGCCACGGTTGAAATTGGAAATCCCGCAGGCATTCATTCTTACCGACAACATCTGGGGAATAGCGCTGGGCTGAAAGCCACACCTTGGTACCACCATGCTCGATCCACGCGTCAAACCCATTGACCAGAACGAACCGGCCGGCCGGCGGAGTCGTAGCAGTCAAAAGAAGCGCGTGATAGCGCCGGGTCCGGATTCCGGATGTAGTCGAGCTAGCGAAGCCGCCCAGGCCGTCGGCTTCTAGCCATTCGTGCTGATCGGATATCTCCACGGGCAAAAAATCTCACGTAAAATTGGATTGCGCCAATGCCCTATGTGCGAGGCATGTATACCGGTGAACATCTGACCGGATTGATGGAAAAGAATGGACTCAGTTGGTATTCCTACCAGGAAGACATCGACCTCGCCGGTCCTCACAAAGAGTTCGACGGTGTCTTTGGCCGGACCAACGTAGTTAGCAACAATAGCAAACCGCAGAAATGATTCTATTCACCACAGAGGGCACAGAGAGAAGACGAATCATCCACAGATTTTCGCAGATTACGCAGATTTCGATTTGAGGACGAACGAAGACGTAGGGCGAGAGAATCGGCGTGGGTAACAGCAGGGCTTAGCACGTTGGATATACCTTACCTGCAGGCAGAATCTGTGTAATCTGCGGATCTTTTATTTTGTGTTCTCTTTGTCTCAGTGGTGAAATTTGTCTATGCGTCTCGGCGGGTTGGCGTGAAATCCCTACAAATGCGACGCGATGAGCTTCGCGATGAGGCCGGTCCAACCGGTCTGATGGGACGCACCAACACCGCGGCCGTTATCGCCGTGAAAATACTCATAGAACAGGACGTAGTCGCGGAAGTGCGGGTCGGTTTGTAGCTTAGTGTTTTCACCAAGCACCGGCCGGCGGCCGTTGGCATCTCGCAGAAAGAGGCGGCAAAGGCGATCTCGTAGCTCTGCTGCTACTTCCTTGATCGTGCAGTATTTTCCGGATCCGGTCGGGCATTCGATTTTGAACTCATCACCATAATAGTGGTGAAAACGTTCTAATGCTCCAATTAACAAATAGTTCATCGGGAACCAGATCGGACCGCGCCAGTTAGAATTCCCACCAAATAGACCGGAATTCGATTCGCCCGGCTCGTAATCGACAGAAGTTACGTGACCGTCCCAAACAAAATTATAAGGATGATCCCTGTGATAGCGAGAAAGGGCCCGAATACCATGATCGGACAGGAACTCGCTCTCATCCAACATCCGTTTGAGCAACAGCTTCATTCTGTGCCCTCGTAACAATGAGAGTAGCCGTCGATCGCCGCTGCCGGTCACGTGCCAACGTGAAACGAGCGAAGCTAGATCCGGTCGATGTTTGAACAACCATTCCAATCGGTTTTTGAAATGAGGCACCTTTTCGAGCAACTCCGGCTCGAGTGTTTCCACGGCAAAAAGCGGGATTAACCCAACGATGGAACGAACTCGCATTGGGATCATCCTGCCGTCCGGCAGGTACAAAACGTCATAGAAAAATCCGTCTTGATCATCCCAAAGGCCCATACCATCAGCACAGCCAGCCATCGCCTCGGCGATTTGTAAGAAATGCTCGAAAAACTTGGAGGCGATATCTTCATAAGCATGATTGTGTTGGGCAAGCTCCAACGAAACCCGCATCAGGTTCAAGCTGTACATCGCCATCCAGCTGGTCCCATCGGATTGATTGATATAACCGCCAGTCGGTAACGGAGAGCTCCGGTCGAAGACTCCGATATTATCCAGCCCGAGAAATCCGCCTTGAAAGATGTTGCGTCCAGCGATGTCTTTCCGATTTACCCACCAGGTGAAATTGAGAAGCAACTTATGGAAGACGCGCTCGAGAAAGGAAACATCGCCCGGGTCGTCCGGTTTCTCCATGCGCCGGTATTTACGATCGATCTCAAAAACTCGCCACGCCGCCCAAGCATGCACGGGGGGGTTAACATCTCCGAAAGCCCACTCGTACGCTGGTAGCTGACCATTCGGATGCATGTACCATTCGCGGGTAATCAGCAGGAGTTGTCTCTTAGCAAATTCGGGGTCGACCACCGCGAATGGCAATGTGTGAAAGGCCAGGTCCCAAGCAGCAAACCAGGGATATTCCCACTTGTCCGGCATGGAGAGTATCTCGGATGCATTCAGATGCTTCCAGTCATGGTTTCGCCCAAATTTTCGATCCGTCGGCGGCGCCGGATTCCCGGGATCGCCGTCCAGCCAGGTTCTGACGTCGAAGCGGTAACGCTGCTTACTCCAGATCATTCCTGCAAAAGCTTGGCGCTCGACCAGACAAAGATCTTCGTCAGTCACCTCTGGCTGTATTTCGGCATAAAATTCGTCTGCCTCCGCACGCCGTGCGTTGAGGATCCGATCGAAATCGCCGAACCCTACTTGCGGTGTCTCGTGGCAGAGACGGAGGCGAACTACCTGCTGCGCAAACCCGTCGATAACCAGTTGATAATGGGCGGCTGATTTCGTTCCGGTCCGAGAAGGATTTACCGCGTTTGCGTTCTTGCCGACCAACCAGTCATTAATTCCATCTTTTCGGTAAGGACTAGGACTGTTAACCGAGTAAAGACGCTCGAAGTTAGTCTCGTTCTCGCAAAAGACGAATGTGGGAGTGCCTTCTGCATGGAGAAGATAGGTTCCTAACTGTGAATGCTTCGCCGCGATCACATGGTTTTCCTTCACCTCGAGTGAGGGTTTGTTTCTTGCTGTTCCCCAAGACCACGTGTTACGAAACCAAAGATGAGGTAGAAGATGGATAATCGCCGCTTCCGGTCCGCGGTTAGCTGCAGTTATCTGAATTAGAATGTCATTTGCGCCGGCCTTGGCGTATTCCACAAAAACATCGAAGTAGCGGTCGTCAGCGAAAACCCCGGTATCGATCAGCTCATATTCGGGATCCAATTTTCCGCGCCCGCGATTTTCCGCTACCAGAGAGCCATAAGGGAATTCCCGCTGAGGATACTTATAGAGCATCTTCAGGTACGAATGTGTCGGAGTCGCATCTAGATAGTAATAGAGCTCTTTGACATCCTCGCCGTGATTTCCTTCTTCACCGGTTAGACCGAATAAGCGCTCCTTTAGAATAGGATCTTTCCCATTCCAAAGGGCCAGCGCGAAACAGAGGAGTTGGCTTTCGTCACTGATGCCGGCGATACCATCTTCGCCCCAGCGATAGGCGCGGCTGCGAGCATGATCATGAGGAAAATAACCCCAGGCCGTTCCACCAGGACTGTAATCTTCTCGAACACTTCCCCACTGGCGTTCGCTAAGATAAGGCCCCCAGTGGCGCCACTTCACCGCACCACTATTCATTTCAAGGACACGCTGTTTTTCGGACATAGAGGCCTCCTCTTCCGCCTTCGCAAAGCCTGCGGCACGACGGGCCGCAGGAATCGTATGATCGTCGCGACGGCGATGCACCGCTCTTCTACTCAAGTTGTCGATCACCGTCAAACGTCGATCTTATCACAGATGGTAGGTCTGTTGTTCCACGCCGCAACTACCCGGAAGGAGGTATCGCCACACCCCCAGGTAGCGGACGGCTTTGCCGCGGGGGCTCTGATTTGTCCCAAAGGGACGTGTCGGGCTTTTGCCGCGAAGCGGCAAAGTTCCACGGGCCCCGAGGGGACTAATTCCGTCGGAACAAGGGTTCAGATGAACCATCCCTAGAGCATCTTCCGATACCGCAGCTTCGAAGTTAGCGGGCTACCGGCCAGTACAAAACCTTGCTTTTCGAAGAGCGGAATTGTGCCGGTAAAAACGAATGCTCCGGGGATACTCCGGTTCCCAGGCTTTAAGGGTTTCACGGGATACCCTTCGACAATCGTCTCGCCTTCTTCTGCCAAGATTCCGACAGCTGCCTTAAGCAGCTCCGTCGAAACTCCCTGCTTTCGATAACGGTTCTTTACGTAAAAGCAGGGCACACAAACTACGTTGTCTGCGTCGTGGCATTGTAAGGTGCGGGCCCGATTCAGCCTAGGAAAATCTGTTCTCTTGCCGAAAGTGCACCACCCGATCGGCTCACGCTGATCGTACGCAATCAGGCCTCGCACCTCTCCGTTATCGATCATCGTGCGCAGCCGCCTCTTCGCCTGTGCTCCCTTGAGGTCTTGCCATTTTTCTCCCGGCTCGATCCTCCACCACATACACCAACAGCCGCCGCAGGCGCCTTTCTCGCCAAAAAGCAGTTCCAGGTCCTTCCACTGACGGGGAGTGATTTCTTTTATTTGAATTTTCATCATAACCGGCAAGCTTTTGCCCGGAGAACTCCTCACGCCGAAGGCGAGCGGCCGCGCAGCCCGGTCTCTTTAAGGATTCGCACGGCGGCAGCCACTAGGTCACTATTGGATGCAGCAGCTGAACCATCGGGCAGAACTTTAACATCTTCAAAGCCGATGCGAGTAGAGAACCCGGACTCGAACGCTCGCCGGAGCAGCGGCCAGGCCGACGCGTCGTCGCCGTGTAAGAGAATAGGCCGAGGAAAAGGCGCGCCTCGCAGTACGCCCATAATTTCATCCGTTACTGCGTGGGCGCGATCGATATCGTGTTCACCAACCTCGACCAAAATGCGTAGAGAGAGCCGATCGAGACCCAACCTCAGTAGCCGCTCAGCATCCTGCTTCTCCGCAATACCGGCTTCAATGCCGATACCTCTCCGGTGAAGCGTCTCCATTACAGCAGGAGCATTCTTTTCGCGTAGATTAACCGAAGCGTAATCCGGCGGCATGCTCCAACGGCTCACGTAGGTCAACGTGCGGTCATCGTCCTTTTCGATCCAAGCGCCGGTACTGATCCCGATCAAAGTTCCCGGTAGAGCTTCCCGCAACGCTTTGATAGTAGCATCAACATCATCCGGAGCCAGACTCTCAATACCGCTGGCGTTGCGAACGTGAAGATGGAGTTCGCTGGCGCCTACGCTCAGTACCTTAAGCCCGTCGGCAACTAGAGCCTGGATAGTCGTAGGAACCGCAGGGTGATCGGCCGAACGCTTTCCTCCGTTTAAACAAGCCTGAACAATCATGCGATAAGTCAGATGGTCGCTAGTGTACGCCTGTTTGGCCGCCTCGACTGAACACGACGAGAACACAACCCGTCAAGATTAGCACTGCTCCGGCTAAGCCGACGGCATTCAGGTGTAGTTGGCGCAAGAAAATTAACGTAAATAGGATAATGAAAAGAGGGTAACTGATTTCGAGGAGCGAGGCCATGGTTGCGTCCTTTTCGTTAATCGCGAGCGCATTGAAAAGATAGGCGCCACTGCCAAAAATCAGATAGAAGATAATCATCCAGACAATCGGCCAGTTTTCGTAGAGCTTCGCCCAGTTTTGACGAGGATAAAGGAGCCATAATACCGCAGACACCAGAATACCGTTTGCCAGGCTTAAGAACGAGAACGCTGCCGCAAAGTCCACTCTTCTAAAGAGCGATTCCATCAAGACATATTGTGCACCCCAACAAGCCGCCGAGATCAGAGCATACATCCACCAAGCCATGCCACTGTGCTAGCGGTTTGCGGCGCCAACGGCAATTCAGGAGTGCTTAATGACTCGACGAATTTTTTTGAGTGGAGGCAACAGTGGACTGAGTGGACTCAGTGGACGTGGCTGTGAACGCTCTTGGCGACAGGTTTCTGCGGGCCATATCGCTCCGCGGCCCGCGCCCTCGCTTTCGCGGCTTCCTGCTCCCGGTTTCTCGGGGGCGCATTCGTCTCGAGCGAACGCAGCAACTGGATCGAGACTTTTGCGATCTCCTCAACTGCAGCCAGGAAGGTGGCCTCATTTGCTTTTGATGGCTTGGTGAAACCGCTGATCTTTCTGACAAATTGCAGCGAGGCAGCCCGAACCTCATCCTCGGTGACAGGCGGTTCGAAGTTAAAAAGTGGTCTAATATTCCGGCACATGATCTGTACTTAGTTTAAGACGAGATCACATCGGGGCAATCGGAGTGTCGTCGCGAGAAACTGGCCTACTGGCTCCTAGATTCTAACTCCTAGCTCCTGCATCATTCTGAGATCGCCCAGAAAATGAGGAGAATAAATAGCAGTTGCATCGGTCCGCGCACCCCTAACGGAGTTACCGGTCTGGCGCCCAGGGTAGCTCCGGTTTTAGCCGCATAGATATTTGCCGGAAAAACGGCTACCAGAAACAAGATTAAACACACACCTGCGAGAGTACGCGTCGATGAAACGATCAGCCCGATTGCTCCCAGAATCTCGAGAATTCCGGTTACCAACACGGCAGCGCCGGGGTTCGGCACCCAAGGCGGAACCATCCTTTCCAGATCCCTTCGCAACCGTCCAAAATGAGAGATGGCGGTAAAACAGAACATGACAGCTAACGCATAAATCATCGATTCATGCCAAGTCTGGAATAGAGAAACCCCAAGGAATCCGAGGAGTCGGAAGACGATCAAACTTCCGAAAAGAACGGCGAGGACAATCATAGATCTGGGGGTGGAAGCTCCCTCAGATTAACTGTGCGGAAGTAGCAGGTCAAAGGATCGAGGATGCCGAAGGGCGTTGGATCGCGAGCTCTGTTATCGTCCTCGTACTCGTCGTCGTCCTCGTCCTCGATTTTGGTTCTGCAGCAGTGGGGTGGCTTCGATTTTGCGGACAGGCCTCAGGAAGGGATTTTGTCCCGGAGGGATCAAGTGATGGTAGCGACTCGACTGAGCTCGCCGAAGTCCAGGCAGTTTACTGCCTTGAAACTGAGTTTGGACGTTTGCATCGTTAAAATTATGCTCCGTAGGAGCAAAATCTTTATAGTTATCCATGCCCGAAATGCGATTAGCTCCGTAGGAGCGACACCGAGTTGTGATCGTGCAGAGGCCCAGTGCGCGTTGAAAACCTCCACGAATCGAACAAGACCTAGTTTGGGTGGAGCACGTCTAAGCGGCGCAACCAATCACCGAAAGCGGCGTGGAATCCCATATATGGCGCTCCTACGGAGCTACGGCGTTAATTTGTAGGCCGTTGACTATAAAGATTTCGCTCCTCCGGAGCTGCCCCTCGCAGCACAAAATGTCCAAACTCCAGGTCCAGGCAGTTTACTGCGTGGAATGTATCAAAGAAAAGAACCGTCCCGTAGGGAAAGGTGTGATTGGATCGGAGCGAACGTTCTGCGGCATTGAGCGGTGAACACGCCAGCAGACCAGATCAGACCGTGCACTACGCCTACGGGACGGTTCGCCCTTTGACCGCCTTCGAGGCAATAAATTGCCTGGACTTCGGCGAGCTCAGTCGAGTCGCTACCATCATTCCGTCCCTTCGGAACAACAAACTAGTTCGACACCTGTCCACAAAATCGACTCCAACTCAATCCGAGCCGCCCAAATCGAGGACGAGGGCGACGATGAGGACGATTACGAGCATGCCAACATGACTCCTCTTTCAGGATGGCACGCGCGTCTTTTACGGCTTCCTCTCAAAAAAAATAGACCGACCTGTCCAAAACGGCGTTCTCGTTCGTCGCTTCTTTGAATCCCACCAAGCAAAAGTAACCGACTATGAGCACAATTAACGCAGTTTCGCCTCGAGTTGTGTCGCGAGCTGAATGGCTGGAGCAATGTAAAGCTCTGTTAGCGAAGGAGAAAGAGTATACCCGCCTAGGAGACCGGTTAAGCGCGGAAAAGCGTCACCTGCCTTGGGTGAAGGTCGAAAAGGATTACGTCTTTGACGGCCCGAATGGCAAAGAAAGTCTCGGCAGCCTGTTTGGTAGGACGAAGGGGGCCTGCCGTTCACGATGGCGTGGCTTCGTCACTATGACCGGTATGAAAAATAAGGCGGTAGTGTCCTAAGCCGCACAACTCATTCGTCGAGTTAATAGAAACCTAAGTAACGGACCGGTCGGAATGGCCGGTCCAGCAGCAGGATGAAATGACTATGCAAACTCAGCAGTCCCCATCAGTAGAAGACCTTTCAACGCACCGCGTGGTCTCAAGGAATCAGTGGCTGGAAGCGCGCAAAGCGCTGCTAAAAAAGGAGAAAGAGTTCACCCGGCAAAAAGACCAACTGTTCGCGGAGTGCCGCGCGCTGCCGTGGGTCAAGGTCGACAAAAATTATGTATTCGATACGGCCAGCGGTAAGCAGACACTGGCGGATTTGTTCGGCGACAAAAGCCAACTGATCGTGACACACTTCATGTTAGGGCCGGAGTGGGAACAAGGGTGTATTGGCTGTTCCTTCGGGGCGGATCACTATGACGGTATTGTAGTACACCTGGAGCATCACGACATCGCGTTCGTCGTCGTCTCTCGCGCTCCTTTACCCAAGATCGATGCATTTAAGAAACGGATGGGCTGGCGCTTCAAATGGGTGTCTTCGTACGGCAGCGATTTCAACTACGACTACCACGTCTCATTTACCGAGGACGAGATTGCGCAGGGCAAAGTCTACTACAACTACGAGGTTCGTCCGATCGATATCGATGAACTTGCCGGAACCAGCATGTTCTATCGCGACGCGGCCGGTAATATCTTTCATACGTATTCAGCCTTTGCCCGAGGCAGTGAGTTGGTAGGAGGCGTGTATGGCTATCTCGATCACCTACCGAAGGGTCGCAACGAGACGGGGCCCGGACACAATCTGAGCGATTGGGTCCGCCACCATGACCGGTACGAAAGTTAAGGAGAAAGCCTGTAACTGTGCAAACGGGCCGCGAACCATGGTCGGAGGAGCGGGCCGCCGTCGCTTCGCTATGGCGCGCCCTTGCTGCCCGGTCGAACCGGTCGCAGAACCTGGCCGCGACGTGGGCCTTGCGGAGTCGGGAGCTCCTCCCTACCGGCGTTTTCTCAACTTCATCGGGTGGATCGTTCCTACCGCAATCCTGGCTCTGATACCAAAGTGTCCTGTTTGTGTGGCTAGTTACGCGGTCATCGGAAGCGGCGTTGGGTTCTCGCTCTCAGCGTTCGCCCAGTTGCGGTTAACCCTCATCGTGTTGTGCCTGGTTTCCCTCGCCTTGGTGGGAACCAAGTCCGTCTTGTATGTGGTTACCCATATCGCATCGAAAAGGCACTCATGAACAAAGACCTTTCTCCAGATGAACAACGCGAGTTCTGGACCCAGCTCTTCGCCGTTGTGATCCGACACGAAACGAGGAAACGCGCGGAGTTGGAGGTTAGACTGGAACTCCTGGAAGACCTGCGACAGACTAAACCAAGCCAAATATGAGTACACCCCCAACCAACTCTGAATACATGCTTTTATTCAAAGGGACGCTCTGGGATCGGGAATTATCGCCAGAGGAGCTCCAACAGGTCATGACTCGATGGATGAACTGGCTCGGCCGGTTGACCCAAGAAGGTAAAGTGAAAGCGGCTCATCCGTTGGGCAATCAAGGTAAGGTTATCACTTGGAAAAAGGGAGCACCCATAGATGGGCCATTCGCGGAATCAAAAGAAGCGATCGGCGGTTACTTCCTCTTGCAGGTGAGTGAAGAGGAAGCGTTGGAGATCGCCAAAGAATGTCCTGCCCTCAAGTATGGCGTCGCCGTCGAGGTACGGCCGATAGTCGACCAGTGCGCATCCATGGAACGGGTCTATATGGAGCACGCGATCGGCTCATCTAAGTAGTTTCATCTCGTTGCTGGGTATATCCTCCTGCGCGCCGCCGATTTGGACGCAGCAACAGAAATTGCCAAGGAGTGTCCAGGTTTGGACTTTGGAGTGAGCGTCGAAATAAGGCCGATCAGCGAAGAGGCCGGTCGCGGGCCGGATTGAAACGTTTGCGGTTTGTGGTTTTCCGCTTGCGGATCGTTTCCGCTATCTGACCAAGCAATGATGCACGAACTCCAAATGCTTGCCACGAGACAAGGACGACAATAGTGAGCACCGAAGAGGGAACAGCGAACGGCGAACCGCGAACTCCACCCGTAGAGATTTCCCGGTTGGCGGAACATTTCTTTCGCCATGAGTCCGGAAAGTTAGTTTCGGTTCTCACCGGTATCTTCGGCATCGAGCGGTTACAGCTGGCGGAAGACGTTGTCCAGGAGGCGCTGGTGCGGGCTTTGCAGACGTGGCCCTACTATGGAGTCCCAAACAATCCGGCGGCCTGGCTAACTCAGACCGCAAAGAACCTGGCCCTGGACCTGATTCGCCGGGAGAAAAGTTTCCGGGATAAACAAACGGAGATCATTACTTTCATTGATCAATGGTCTTCGGATCCTGCTGCGGACGAGTCACCGATTTTCGACACTGAAATAAGAGACGGACGTCTGCGGTTGATGTTCGCCTGTTGTCATCCCCAACTTCCACCCGAAGCGCAAACCGCCTTGGCGCTTAAGACTCTTTGCGGATTCAGCACCACCGAAATCGCTATCGCCTTTCTCACGACCGAGGCCGCGATCGCGAAGAGATTGACTCGAGCCAGGCAGCGAATTCGCGATTTGCATATTCCTTTTGAAATTCCATCCGGTTCTGACTTATCGAGCCGTTTGGACGGTGTCCTGCAGACCCTGTATCTGCTCTTCAACGAAGGGTACAAAGCATCTACCGGCGAAGACTTGGTTCGAGAGGACCTTTGTTCTGAAGCGATTCGTCTGGCGACGTTACTGGCGGAACATCCCTTAACTAATCAGCCTCGAATTCACGCTCTGATTGCGTTGATGCTGCTGGACGGAGCTCGGCTCCCCGCCAGGGTGGATTCGGAAGGCAACATTCTTCGTCTTAAGGAGCAGGATCGTGCACTGTGGAATCGGAAGATGATCGAGCATGGCATCCTTCAGTTGGGATTAGCTGCCGCCGGCGACGATCTCACTGAGTATCACATCCAAGCCGGAATTGCGGCATGCCACGACACCGCCACCGACTATAAATCCACGGATTGGCGGAAGATTTTAGCCTTATACGATCATTGGGTGACAATTAACGACTCGCCGATAATCGCACTCAATCGGGCGGTTGCCGTCGCAAATGTCAACGGACCGAAAGCCGGCCTTAAAGCAATCGATCCCATCCGAAAGAGCGGACAACTGGATTCTTACTATTTACTCTATGCAGTGGTCGGCGAATTCGAATTTCGAGAAGGTCAATTTGCTAGCGCAGCAGACCATTTCCGCCAGGCGATCAAACTCACCGATCTGAAGTCGGAAAAAGTGTTTCTAGATAAGCGATTAGCGGACTGCGAAGAAGCCAGTTGATAGGGATAAGCTCCCGCTTGTCCATCGTGGGGCGAGGCTCCC
Organism: Verrucomicrobiota bacterium; assembly: GCA_019237325.1. Taxonomy (GTDB): domain Bacteria; phylum Verrucomicrobiota; class Verrucomicrobiia; order Chthoniobacterales; family JAFAMB01; genus JAFAVN01. Next base: position 15,773 of record JAFAHI010000283.1, read on the forward strand.
GAACGATCTTGTGATTGCGCCGGAGAAACTGGTGGTTTCTCGCCCAATGGTGTCACGAGGCCTAAAGACGCGCCGAGCCGTGCTCGAGTGCTGGGTACGGTGTAATCAACGACTCCCGCGGCAATCGTTTTACCAATAGGCACGATTCGCGGGAACAACCAATCATACCGTTCCCTACGGGACGAACTTTGGGCCGAACGATTCCAGGCAATAAATTGCCTGGCTACCATCGTTCGTCCCTCCGGGACTGCCGATTACCAGCGCTGATGAACCAATCCTCGGATCTGGTTCTTATAGATGTCCGCCAAGGCCGTGCTCTGGCTGTGACCCAGCGGTGACGCTTCAACCGCTTTTATATTCTCGAGAACTTGCGCACTGTTGCGGGCGCCCGGGATAACACAGCTCACCTCTTGATGATCGAGAATCCATCGTAACGCGAAAGTCGGCATGCTCACATCCGCCGGAACCTGCTCGCGAACCTTGTCCACTGCGTCCAAGGCAACGTCGAGATCAACGCCCGAAAACGTTTCCCCGCGATCAAACTGTTCACCATGCCGGTTGTAACTTCGGTGGTCGTCCGCCGCGAATTGAGTCTGTTTCGTGATCTTACCTCCGAGTAGCCCGCTGGCTAAGGGCAACCGGACCAGAATGCCAACATCTCTTTTCTGTGCGAGCGGAAAGAACAATTCCTTGGGCCGTTGCCGGAAGATGTTAAAGATGATCTGCACGGTGGCAATACCCGGAAACTCGCTCGCTTTGATGGCTTCTTCGATCTTTTCGACGCTAACCCCATAATGCAGAATCTTTCCTGCTCGCTTGAGTTTATCGAGAGCCTCAAAGACTTCGGGCCGATAATAGACGTCCGTCGGCGGGCAATGCAGCTGAACAATATCTAGCGTCTCGCGCTGCAAATTAGCGAGGCTCCTTTCGATGAACGCCGTCAGATTCGTTTCATTGTACCCGTCTGGGACGTGAGGTTGAAGGCGCCGCCCCGCTTTCGTCGCCACGTAAATTTTTTCGCTGCGATCGCGCAAGACTTGGGCGATCAAACGCTCGCTACGCCCATCTCCGTACACGTCCGCCGTATCAAAAAAGTTGATCCCGTTGTCGATGGCGGCATGGAGCAACTCAATGGAGTCCTTTTCCGAGACCGACCCCCAGGAAGCACCGATCTGCCAAGTCCCAAGGCTTACCTCTGAAACATCAAAACCAGTCTTACCGAGTCTGCGGTATTTCATGAGAGTGTAAACTGTAGCAACGTTACACCAATGGGCAATTGGGGATAGCAGGTGAATAGGGGGTACCACGTTTCGCACTCATTCTCGTCCTCGTCCTCGACGGGTTGGAGGGTCGGCGTCGGTGCACGTATCAGAACGGACCTCTGTCCCGGAGGGACCGAATGCAGGTGGCCAGGCAGCTCACTGCATGGAATCGGTTCGTGACACGGCTCCGTCTCGTAGGGACGGTCTGAGGAGGCCAGAACGAGCATCGCTTCTCGTCCCGTCCGATAACAAGCCGCGTTGCCGGGATCAAACCGTCCCTACGGTACGGGTCGTATATTTGGCTGTTTCCAGGCAATAAATTGCCAGGCTAGTGCGCCGTGGAAGCGCACATCACCGCAGGTGAAAGTCCTGCATTGTTAAACCGTGAAAGAACAAGAAGTACAGAGTAAGGGCGTCGCTGCGAAGCGGGGTCCGGAGCAACCGAGTACGAGA
>JAFAHI010000384.1 GCA_019237325.1 Verrucomicrobiota bacterium
CAATTGGGCGACCTTCCGCCAAACCAAGGGAGCGGTGAAATTGCATTTGCTTCTGGATCACGACGGTTATCTGCCAGTCTTCGCTCATCTGACCGAAGGAAACGTCCACGAGATGGTGGTAGCCAAGAGCTTGAATTTTGCCAAGGGCACCGTTGTGGTCATGGATCGGGGCTATGTCGACTACAAACTCTTCGCCCGCTGGACCAAAGCCGGGATCTTTTTCGTCACCCGACTCAAAGAGAACGCCAATTACTGGGACTTCGAAGATCGGCAGGTACCCAAGAGTGGCAACGTTTTGAAGGATCAGTTGATCCGGCTTAATCCGACCACGGCTGGAGCGCCCTGTAAGGAAGACCTACGCTTGGTGACGGTCTGGGATGAGCGCAACCAATGTGAAGTCCGGCTGCTAACCAACCAACTGGAATTCGCAGCCAACACGATCGCGGCGATTTACCGAGAACGCTGGCAGATTGAATTGTTTTTCAAAGCGCTCAAGCAGAACCTGAAGATAAAGACCTTCGTTGGGACTAGCGCCAATGCGGTCCGTATCCAGATTTGGACAGCATTATATCGCCATCCTGTTGCTCAAGATCCTGCAGTTTAAGAGCACCTTTGGCTGGGCCTTGAGCAATCTGGTAGCCCTGCTGCGCTGGAATCTGTTCAGCTACCGCGACTTATGGGAGTGGATTAACCGTCCGTTTGACACGCCACCCGAATCTCCGGCGATTCAGGGCGAGCTCTTCGATTTGGACAGCATCTTGCGCAGCCAAACTTAACAAAGGGGGCTTATTCTTGAAAAATCATCTGCCACGCCCGCCGAATGGCTTAAAATCAAGACTACCCTGTCCAACTAACGATTATTTTGGACAGCAATGATAAAAACGACAACTGCATCTGCCCCTGAATGATTCTTCAAAGGCGGCGAGCTTAAAGATCATGTCGTTGGTTTGACGACCAAAGCGGATCTGATTTCCCGACTGAATGCGTTAAAAAAGTTGCTCTATTACTCGCAAAGTCGTTTGGACGTATCGTTTGAGAAGCAGCGTCTTTCTAAGGTTTGGGCTTACGTGTTTCGACATCGTCTGCTGGGCGAGTACCGGCTTGTGGTATTTCGGGCGATACTCGTTTTCGCGACCGCTCCTGAAGTAAAATACTTCACCATCAGGTACAGCGTCAGAAATCCGCTGACCGTTCGCGTGGTAGACAACGATGAGTGTCTTCTCGTGGTTTGGAGACGGGTCGGTACTCAGCGTGTCGTTGTTTACCCGGAAAGGTTCGCCATAGTCGGCGAACCGTTGAACTGTTTGTGTAACGTCAGCACCGGCATCGTCGCGAGAACCATAGTAGGCTGACTCAACCCGGATGCTCTGACCGATGGAACAAAAAACTCCAATCAGAAGAAATGACAGCGCCAACAAAGGGGACCAAAACGCTTTCATATAGTGCCTGCTCTAGAGAAAGACGAAAAACGCCGCCTGAATCATCAATGAATATTCTCGCTACGAGGCAGGCCATTATCGGCCAGCTCCGGTTGGGCCGTTGCGGGGTGCTCCTGTTCGCGGAAAGCCGTCGGGACACCCAATCTTCGTTTTAATTCAAAGCGACACCTCCCATATTGGATCGCGCGTCGCATTCGTGCGTCCAATTCTCAGGTGTCCAACCCATCAACGGCATCCACCACGGTGTTGTCTAACAATGAAGCGAAGCAGCTATGAGAGTCGCGACCAAATTAGCGATCGCCCTGTCTGCAATTGCGCTATGTACGAAACTAAGCGCTCAGCACACGGCGGTGATTATTAGTCTTACCGATCAGACGGCCTACTTGCTTGAGGGTGGCCGGGTCGCTTTCGTTTCGCCGATTGCTTCGGGTAAAGACGGTTGGGGAACGCCGATAGGGAGCTTTAAGGTCATCAGCAAAGACTTGAACCACCAGTCCGGAAACTTCGGTCTGGTCAGCGACTCTTACGGCAGAATAGTCAATCCAAACGCGGTCCCTGGCTCATACGTCCCCCCGGATGTCACTAGATGCCTGCTCCGATGCCGTACTTCATAGAATTCAGCAAATGCGTTGGGATGCATGCGGGTTATCTTCCTGGCTACCCGGCGTCGCACGGTTGTGTTCGGATGCCCAGAGACCTTGCTGCTGAATTTTTCGACCGCGTGAAGACCGGCACGCCGGTGAAAGTGATCGGGAGCGCCAGAAATGTAACGCGTGTTAGGAGAGCGATTCCGATCATTCAGCCTGGCAATTCCAGGTATGCCACAGCCTTTTCTGATCCTAGGCAGGTGCCTTTAAGTGCCAGAAATTCAGCGCGACTTAAAAGAGCGATTCCAGTCATTCAGCCTAGCCGTTCCCAGTATGCCACAGTATTTTTAACTCCCGGGCAGAGACTGAACGGGCGCTGGGATTTCACTAGCATGGGCGCAAAAAACGCCAAAGAAATTCGCGTTGACACCACGAGCGGTCGAATTCTTGCTCTAGGAACGCGTTATGAACCTAGTCCACATCGGCCGCGTTCACTCACATCTTATCACACGAACGTCGGCGCCTCGTCAAGCCCACGAAGGCGCACCGCACGCCAGCCTGGAAATAAGGCCGGCTTACATCGAAGCTCTTGACGGTTTCAAACCGGGAATGGACATCTGGGTTCTCACCTGGCTCCATCAAGCCGACCGAAACGTCCTAAAGACGCATCCTCGAAGCAATCCTCGTAGCCCGTTGCAGGGTGTATTCACGACTCGCTCCCCCGATCGTCCTAACCCAATTGGCCTTCATCGCACAAAAATTCTGAGCATCACTGAACACTGGATCAGAGTTGAGTCACTCGAAGCCATCGACGGCACCCCGATCATCGACATCAAACCAGTCATAGACCGCGAAGTAGACGACTGATCCCTCCCCTATTTGTAGATGCGGCAAGCGCTCGGTACCGCGGTATTCAGCGGGATGATCGGGGTTACCTTATTCGGCATTTTTTTGACTCCTGTCTTCTTCTCCGTGATCATGAAATTCTTTGGGCCGAAGCCGGCCGTCTCACTGTCCCCAGAGTGGGTAGGGTGGCCGTATTGGGATTCATGCTTCGGAGGCGGCAGCGCACCGCATAGACAGCTGCTTCTCGCAGTTACATACAACGAGAGCCAGATTCGCTCTATCGCCGTTTAAGCCATCGACTCGAGTGGTCGTGCCAAGCGACACGCAACCCTTTCCAGAGAGAAGTGCT
>JAFAHI010000482.1 GCA_019237325.1 Verrucomicrobiota bacterium
CACAGCGCCAAGGTCCCGTTCCTGCCGGTGTCGCGCCTTGGGTTATTAAAGGTAGAACACCGGCCCGAACGAGGGAGCTCTTTCCAGAACCGCTAGGGCCCAGCACTAGAAGAAAAGGCTTCTTTGCCGCCGCTTGAGCCTTTAAAACATCAAACACTTCCCCGACGGCTCTTGTTCTGCCGTGATAGACCGCTGAATGTTGGAAATCGAAGAAATCTAAACCTCGAAAAGGGTTAGATCCTGAGTACGGAACCTTTCGCGTTGTTTTGCCCGAAGGAATCGCCGGACTCAACCGCCGAGCCAGAAACTCTCGAAAATGCTTCCGAAACAGGTCTTCGAACTCTTCCAGGCCCTGAAAATCATGGCAGCATTCCCGAAATCCTATTCCAATCTCCCTTTCCCAGGCCCCGCAAAATTCTTGCACTGCGTCCCGCGGGCGGTACAGATTTTCCCTTTGTTCTCTCGGTTCGAGTGGTGCAGCCGGAATCGCTCGACTCCTATATAGATGCAAGGCCGGACACCCAGGAGTTTGCATCGATTGATACAACGCCCAACCAACTTCGTAATCAGTTGCTGACTTTGGCCGGCTGCCATCCGGCATGACACATTGTGGCGCTAGTATCGTTCCAAGCCGAGACCCGAGAATACAAATTACAAGATCGTATAGGCCCGTATTAGGGATCTCGAGAAAGTCGTTTTCTTCCCGCTCTGGATACTCCCAAAAGCATGCACTCAAGACGAGGGCGGATTCGTCGGCGAAATCTTTACGCCCAATGCTACCACCCTGCTCCCCGGATCCTCGTCGAGGATTGGAATAGTGGACGTTTATCGCGAGGTTAAACTCTGCCGCGGCCGAACGAATCAATTGTCCCGCTACGACATGCTCCTTTTGTACATCCGGGAATGAAGAAACGAATATGTCGATCGTTCTCATGCCGAATGGAGCGCCTCGATTCGCCCCAGCTCGTATAAAACCGAAATCGTTCCGAATTTATATTCTGCTGGTAATGCTTGGCCCAGCACGAAAGCCGGCAGGCTCAAGAATGAGACCTCCTGATAAGTCAGGTTCTCCAATCGGAATGCTGAAGCCGCAGGCCGAGTAAACAAAACTGGTACCTCCAAGGGCGGAAAGTATATACCACTTACCAGAAGGACAAAAGGATAGGCTTAGCACTTTCTAATTTACGATTAGTATGAATAGTTTGGATATTAGAATTGCTATGATGGCTACGCCAAGTTCTTGGAAAATTTAGCTTTTCATATTTCTTAGCCCCTGGGGATTCCGGATACTAAGTCAGTTCATAGGTTTTGGCTTTTTGGCGTTATATGCGGAGGCTCCGACTCGAGCGAGTATCACTACGCCGACGCGGCGGTTCTTACGACAGTTTTGTTCACGTGTGCGCGTCGGATCTCAAATGTTTAACACATAAGAAAATCTAGTGTTGAAAATTAAACATTGGACATATAACCGCTTAGCAACCCGCTGCAGACGTTTTCTCACTTGGGCTTTTGCGGCGTCCATTCCTTAAAGATCGCCCGGCGCTGATATCCTCGGTCAATGACGTGATACCTACGACCGGGAATCTCCAATCGCGCTAGGAAAAAGCTTGAATGGGGTCACACCTAAAATCTTCAACACATCCTCAAATGGAGTGTTGAAAGTTTATTACATTACACACACCATCCTTGGCCTTTTGACCCGCTCGGAGGAACCTAGGATTCGTTCGCTGAGATCCTGCGAGACCGTCTTCGCGCCTTAACAGCATAGCGCAAAGCGCCTACGTTTTGCACATCAGGTGAAACTTCATACAAGCTCGTCCGCGGTCGGCGGTTGGAAATTCGGGACGTATCTATCCATTTCCGCTTTGGGAATTTTAAACGCGCCTTCAGGGAGGTTTCGATTTCGTTCTTCCAAACGTCGATATAATTCGGAATACGGGACATCCATATAATGCAGCTTGAAATCTACCCCCAGCTCTTTCGCCCTGTTCCTGTAATCATCACGCTCAACCCGGGCCCAACAGCCATAATCAAGGACTACATCGCCGCCTATTTCCAAGACATGTTTTGCGACGTCCCACATGATCTTTTCTATGCGCTGATGTCTTTCATCGTGAT
>JAFAHI010000494.1 GCA_019237325.1 Verrucomicrobiota bacterium
AGCGGTCTCGAAGTACTTTTACGGCGATATAGCGCACGGGACGAATCCGTTTGAGGGCGGGCGAGAAAACTCGGTTCGACAGCTCATTCATCGAGTGACTAGAACCATCACGGACTGGGGTATCCAGGACGGCTATTTTTCCAGCGCGCAAACCGCGGAAACCTTTTACGATGAATTGACATGGCTATGCGTGAACCAGCACGGAGCGTTTAACAGTCCGGTCTGGTTCAACGTCGGGCTCTATCAGCAGTACGGCGTCGGTAAAGGCTGCGGGCAAGGCAATTTTTATTTCAATCTAGCGACCGGTCAGGCCGAAAGAGCGGCGACTCAATATGAGCATCCGCAGGCATCGGCATGCTTCATCCAATCGGTGGATGACACGATGGAAGACATCATGCGCCTGGCCACGAGTGAAGCGATGCTTTTCAAATACGGAAGCGGTACGGGCAGCGACCTGTCGACTTTGCGTAGTACCCGGGAAAAACTGAGCGGCGGCGGACGTCCGAGTGGACCGCTTTCATTCCTGAAGGTTTACGACCAGGTAGCCAACGTCGTGAAGAGCGGCGGCAAAACTCGGCGAGCCGCCAAGATGAACACGCTCAAGGATTGGCATCCGGACATTGAGGAGTTTATCGAGGCCAAGACCAAGGAAGAGAAGAAAGCTTGGGCACTAATCGAGCAAGGCTACGACGGTAGCTATAATGGAGACGCCTATGGCTCGATCATGTACCAAAACGAGAACCTGTCGATCCGAGTCAGCGACGAGTTCATGGATGCAGCGATCGATGGGAAAGAATGGTGGACCCGCCGAGTCTTAGACGGGAAACCGTGCGAACAGAAGGACGCTAAGACCCTGCTACGAAAGATCGCAGAAGGTACCCACGTGTGTGGTGATCCCGGAATGCAGTTCGATTCCACGATCCACCGTTGGCATACCTGCAAAGGAACCGGACGGCAGAACTCCACAAACCCGTGCTCGGAGTATCTCTTCCTGGATAATACGGCGTGCAACCTGGCATCGTTAAACCTGATGAAGTTCAAGGCGGCGGATGGGAGCTTCGATGTCGAACGGTTTAAGGCGGCAGTCCGGATCTTCATCACGGCGCAAGAAATCTTGGTGGATAATGCGAGCTATCCGACCAAAGAGATCGCGGAGAACAGCCATATCTTCCGGACCTTGGGTTTAGGATTCGCGAACCTGGGAGCGTTGGTGATGAGTTACGGCCTGGGCTACGACAGCGATGGGGCGCGAGCTCTGGCCGGTTCAATCACCGCAATCATGACCGGGCAAGCCTATGGCCATAGCGCCAGGATTGCCGAAGTCGTTGGAACTTTCCCCGGTTATCATGACGCGCGGGCAACCGGAGTGCCGAACCCGTTGGCAAAGGATAACGTCGAGTCAATGCTGGAGGTTATCCGCCTGCACCGCGAATACTGCGACCGCATTCAAGATTCAATCGAGTTTGCGGACTTGAAAGCCGAAGCGATCAAAGCCTGGGATAACGCCTTGAATCTGGGAGAGAAATCCGGGTTCAGGAATGCGCAGGTCAGCGTATTAGCGCCGACCGGAACGATCGGGTTCCTAATGGACTGCGATACCACGGGAATTGAGCCGGATATTGCGCTAGTTAAATATAAGCTATTAGCCGGTGGCGGAATGTTGAAGATCGTAAACCAAACAGTCCGGCCGGCATTAGAAAAGCTTGGCTATACCGAGAGCACGATTGAAGGCATTCTGACTCATATCAACGAGCATGACACTATCGAAGACGTGGTCATTCCAGAAACGAACCAGGTAATTGCCAGCGGGCTTAAGCCGGAACATCTGCCGGTCTTCGATTGCGCGTTTAAGCCGTTCAAGGGCAAGCGAAGTCTGCACTATCTTGGACATCTGCGAATGATGGCGGCCTGCCAACCGTTCTTAAGCGGTGCTATTTCTAAGACCGTGAATCTTCCCAACGAGGCCACGATTCAGGAGATCATGAACACTTATATCGAAGGATGGCGGTTGGGGTTAAAGGCGATCGCGATCTATCGAGACGGTTCTAAACGTTCGGCGCCGTTGAACACCAAGAAGACTAAGGACATGGGCGGCGCCGAAACTTCTGTCGAGGCGTCGGAAGAGATAAAACGTTTGCTGGGCCGGATCGGCGAACTCGAACGCGAGATGTTGACTCTGCAACAACCTTCTCGCCAACGGATGCCGGATACGCGGGTGTCATTGACCCACAAGTTTGAGATCGCCGGCCATGAAGGGTACATCACAGTCGGTCTCTATGAGAACCGACAACCGGGTGAGCTCTTTATCCAGATGGCAAAGGAGGGGAGCACAATCGGCGGGCTAATGGATACCGTCGCGACGCTGACATCAATAGCGCTGCAATATGGGGTTCCGCTAGAGAGCCTGGTTAAGAAGTTTGCCTATCAACGCTTCGAGCCGAGTGGTTTCACCAAGAATCCTGATATTCGGAACGCGACCAGCATCACGGATTACGTTTTCCGGTGGTTAGGTTGCCAGTTTATCGCGGGCTATAAGGAAGCAATCTCACCGAACCGTGCCCAGCCGGATCTGCCGATGCGCGAGATCAGCGATATCGAGAAGAAGGCAGTCAACCGGCCAGTAGCGGAATTGCCCAGAACGGCGGAGAAAGAGATTATCGATGTGATCACCAATCGGACAAACTCGGACGGATTACCGATCCCGGCGAGCAATGGCCACGCCCATTCGCATGCGGAGCGAGTGCGCGAGGCGCTGGGTAACATGTATATGGATGTTACCTGTACTCACTGCGGAAGTTCGAAGGTGATTCGGGCCGGTGCCTGTGGTGTCTGCACCGAGTGCGGGACTTCGCAAGGATGTAGTTAGACCGGGTGGATGAGCGCAAGCGTGGGCAACGACCGCTGGGTGGCGGCCGTTGCCCACAAATACAACGCCGGGAACGAGCGGGAGCGCCGCGATCGCCGGGAACGGAAAGCGGTCAGCTTGGAAAAGGCCGGTGGCACAAAATCCCACGGAGGGGCGTTGCATTCGCCGTGCAAGGCCGTGAGCACGTCATCGACCTAGGACTTGGAACAACGAATTTCGTAGGCCACAACCGCGACGCCCTGGAAACCGTGGCACGTTATGGGAGGTTCCACGTTTAGTGGGCTGCCACACGCAAAGGGAGCCGCGGCTAAAACGCGATTCGGCACGAAAGGAGCCATGCGCGCAAATCTCATCTGCGGTAAGGAACGTGGAATGCGGCTCCCCTCCGATCGCGGTGATGGACGACCACACGCGTTCCCGGCGAACTCTACTGCACCAGCACCACAATCGAGCGCGGTGCAACGGTATAGTGGACACCAAACATCTGTTGTTCCTGCCCCGGCTCACAGATGTCGTGCGGCGAGTTTTGAGCGGTGTCGATGACGCGGTACCACGGCTTGTATGAGCCGTCGATGACCGTGAAGAGGAGCGGCTCGGTGAAAGCGTTGATCATGACATACAGATCTTGATCACCCAGGCCTCCGCCTTTTAGATAATAGGCGAGGCTGTGTGAGTTGTAGGAAAGATCAGCCGAGGCGCCGACTCCACGCCAACGGACGTCATCACGCCAGAAGCGGCTCCGACAGATGCTGGGGTGCGCCTTACGAAACGCGATCATCACCCGGCAAAACCGGAAGAATCCAGCGTTTTCATGCAGCCGGTTCCAATTTAGCCAGGTCGTCGGGTTATCCTGATTGTAGGGGTTATTGTTTCCGCCTTGGGTGTTCAGGAACTCGTCTCCGGCCATGAACATGGGAATACCGTTCGAAAGCATCAGGAGACAAAACAAATTCTTCGCCTGACGCTGCCGGAGGGCAGCGATATCCGGGGTAACGCCGTCGTCACCTTCCACCCCACAGTTCCAGCTAAAATTATCGGGGGTTCCATCCTCGTTGTCGTGCCCGTTCGCCTCGTTGTGCTGCTCGTTATACGACACTAAATCGTAGAGCGTGAACCCGTCATGCGAGATCACATAGTTTATGCTGTAGAAAGGCCGCCGAGCCTCTTCGATCCGGTCGGGAAACAGATCGTCGCTGCCATAAAGCCGCTGCATGAGCTTGGGAATCATCCCGACCTCACCGCGAACAAACCGGCGCAAATCATCTCGAAACTCACCGTTCCATTGATGCCAAAACATCCCAGGGAAACCGGTCCCTAATTGATAGGCGCCGGCTGCGTCCCAAGGCTCAGCAATCAAACGGGTCTCCGCGAGAATTGGATCCGTGCGAATCGCCGAAAGCAGGGGAGGATCTTCCCAATCGATGGTACCGTCCTCAGAGCGTGTCAGAATCGAGGCAAGGTCGAACCGGAACCCATCCACTTGCATCTCGGTGGCCCAGTACCGCAGGCTATCGAGGATCAGGTTCCGGACGAATGGGTCACTCACATTCAGGGTGTTTCCAGTCCCGGAAAAGTTGGCGTACGGTTGCTCCGGGTCGTGGGTCATTAAATAGAAGCTGGCGTTATCGATCCCTTTAAAAGAATAGTTTGGCCCGGTGTGATCGGCTTCGGCGGTGTGGTTATAAACGACGTCCAAGATGACCTCAATACCGGCTGCGTGTAGAGCGGATACCAGCAGTTTGAACTCAGCGATAGCGGCTTGCTGATTGGCCGCATAGCGCAAGTGCGGGCAAAAGAAGTTCAGGGTCATATAACCCCAGAAATTGTTCTCCTGCGGATCGAACTGATGGACCGGCATCAGCTCAACGATGGTGACGCCGAGGTCCTGCAGATAAGGAATCTTCTCGATCAGACCAGCAAACGTGCCGCGCTTCTCGGTCGCGATGCCGCTCGATTCGCTCTGCGTGAAGCCTCGCACATGCAGCTCATAAATGATGGCATCCGAGTAATGGCGCGGTCGCGGGCGAGTCGCGCCGTAGCTGAGCGAAGACGGACCGGATAACTGTATAGAAGAGCCTGGTTCCGGACGGATCACGCCTAAGGGCGCACGTCCGGCGTTGCTGCCCGCGCGACAAGCGGCGGCGCGACTAAAGCTAGGAGGAAAGAAAACCCGCTTCGCATAAGGATCCAGAAGGATCTTGTCCGGATCGAACGCATGCCATTGGTTCGGCCCATGCGGCGCGGGACCATTCACGCGGTAGGCATAATAAGCCGCGTCCGCCAACTCTGCTTCCGGTAGCCGGCAGTGCCAAACCCGTTTTGTCTTATGCGCGAGCGGTTCCAGCCAATGCTCAGCAAGCGGGGTTACGAAATCGTCGGCGCCATAGAGCAAAAGGGTCACCTCTCGAGCATTCTGAGAATACAATGCAAAATTGAATGCCTTCTCTTCGGCAATGTAGGTGACCCCCAACGGAGTTGGAGAACCTTCGATTCTCGGCCAAGCAATAGTCTTCGGTTGCCAGGGGTTTGGATTCACGGGGCAAAAAAATGAACGCTACCTTAGGGCTTTTGCTCTGCCATACCGAACGTTTTCAAAATGAATGCGTATTCGGCGGCAAGTTCATTCAAACGGTCGAACCTTCCGCTCTGTCCCATATGGCCGGCGCCCAAATTGGTCTTCAATAGTACTAGCCGGTCCTGATGAGTCAGTGCGCGCTGTTTTGCTACCCATTTGGCCGGTTCCCAGTAGCTTACCCGGCTGTCGTTTAGGCCCGCGGTCACGAAAAGGTTCGGGTACGGCTTATCGACAACATTATCGTAGGGCGAGTAGGAACGGATGTAGCCAAAATAGGTTGGGTCGCTCGGATTCCCCCATTCTTCATACTCAGTGACGGTTAAGGGTAGGGAAGGATCCGACATCGTATTTAATACATCGACAAAGGGTACTCCGGCAATCACGGTTGTGAAAAGATCCGGGCGCAGGTTCATCACCGTGCCCATCAAAAGCCCGCCGGCACTGGCGCCGGCAATCGCTAGTTTTTTCGGAGAACCATACTTCTCCTGTAAGAGATACTCTGCGCAAGCGATGAAGTCCGTGAAAGTGTTCTTTTTATTTAACAGCCTCCCGGCATGGTACCAAGTTTGTCCATACTCGCCTCCGCCCCGGATGTGAGCGAGCGCTACCACAAACCCACGGTCGGCTAAGCACAGGTGGTTCGCATCGAAGTCGGCATCCTCAGTTATGCCATAGGCTCCGTAACCTTCCAGAGCGATGGGCGCCGAGCCATCTTTAACCAATCCTTTGCGATAAAATAGCGAAATAGGGATTTTGGTTCCATCTCCCGCAGTCGCGAATACACGTTCTTCGGTATAGTCTTCGGTCGAAAAGCCGCCTAACACCGGAGTCCGTTTCTTTACGGTCTCAGCACCGGTTTCGAGGTCGACGTCGATGACAGATCTCGGTGTGATCAATGAACTGAATTCCAGCCGGAGCTGGGTTGTATCAAAGGAGGGATTGTCCCCAAAATCAACATCGTAGGTGGGTTCTTGGAGATCCACGTACCGGCTAGTCCCTGAATCAAGATCGTATACCTTGATGGCCGGGAGGCCGTTACGCCGGACCAGCACCGCCAGATAGTGGGCGAATGCTTCCAGTGCGTCGACCGGTTCCTTTGGATCATAGGGCGCGAAGTCAGTCCAATTTTGATGGTCCGGGTTTGAGACCGGCGCAGTCACGATCTTAAAGTTCTCCGCCTGATCGTTGGTTACGATGAAAAAGCGATCGCCGGAATGGTCCACTTGGTAAAGGACCCCTTGCGTGCGCGGACTTAACACTCGGAAATCGCCCGCGGGATCATCTGCGTCCAGATAGCGCACCTCAGTGGTGGTTTCGCTCTCCGAGACAAGGAAAATGAACCCTCGACTTCTCGACTTCTCCAGGCTCAATTCGAAACGCTGATCCTTTTCCTCAAATAGCAAAGTGTCTTTCTTAGGATCTTGTCCGAGCACGTGACGAAACAGCCGGTAAGGCCGGTTGGCATCATCGAGCTGAAGATAAAAAAGCGTTCGACTGTCATTGGCCCAGGCAATCGATGCTGCCGTGTTCTTAATGGTGTCTGGCAAGAGTTTGTCAGACGTCAGATCCTTGATCCGCAAGAGAAACTTTTCGCTGCCGCTCGTGTCGGTGGAGTAAGCAAGCAGATGATGGTTCCTGCTAACACCCAGAGCGCCGAGATGAAAATATTTCCAGCCCTCAGCTAGCTGGTTCCCGTCTAAAATAACCTCTTCTGGTCCTTCACCTGACCCCGGCGTCCGCGCTTTTCGACAATAGATCCCGTACTGTTTCCCAGTCTCAGTCCGGTCGTAGTAATCATACTGATCGATTTGATAAGGGACCGAAGTATCCGCCTCCTGGATCCGGCCGCGCATCTCCTGATACAGCTTCTGCTGCAAGGCAGCCACAGGCTTCATGACCGCTTCTGTATATTGGTTCTCCGCGTTCAGATATTTCAGCGTATCGGGATTTTTCCGGTCGCGTAACCAAAAGAAGGGGTCATTCCGAGTCGTCGAATTCTGCGTGATTTTATGAGGATGCTGCGGCGCTTGAGGAAGGGTTTGGGCTGGCAGATTGGATTGAAGAACCATTAGAAATGCGATGGATACAAGAGACTCACGATACATGGGGGATTCGGTGCCATAAACAGAGCCCATCCTGCGGAGAGTTGCGAGTGGCAATTGGAGTTTTTGGGAGGACCCAAAAACTGGAGGGGAGCCGCTTTGGCCCGTGACCTAAGGGCCCGCGAGATTTGTCCCAGCGCGTATGTTGCCTCAAGGCGTATTAAACAGGCGGCTCCCGCGAACGTCACAGAGCGTCGCAGGTCTATTCGTTATAGCCGGATCTATGACCGTTATCGGAGGGAGGCTTTAGGAAAAACATTACGCTGGGTCATTCGCGGGAGCCGCCTGTTTAAGATCTCATTTAGCGGCACCCGCGCTGTGAAGAATGTTGTCAGGTCTTCATTTCACGGGCCAAAGCGGCTCCCCTCCAGCGGTCCGGCCCTGCATCTCGCCTGCGGACTAATGCGATTGTTCCCCTGGTCCTGATTCGGGTTTCGGTGTGTGCGGCTCCTCGCCCGAACCCTCCGGTTTATGCTCCGTTAGCGGCGGCTCAACTGGAGTGAAATCTGGTTTAGGCGCTGCCGGTGGCGGCTCGGTGGGGCCGGATTCCGGTTTGTGCTGAAGCGGCGGTTCGCTTGGGCCGGATCCGGGCGTCGGTGCAGGGGGCGGTGGCGGCTGGGTCGGTCCGGCCTCGGGACCGTGTGCGGGCGGCGCGGGGGGGGTCGGCGGCGGCGGTGGCGCAGTGGGACGAGTGGAAACGACTTGCGTGTTCGTGATCTTATCGTGCCAGGTCTCACGCGCCGGATCGAAGAGCGTCCAGAAAAATCCCAGGCCTAACGGTAGCAAGGATAGCAGACTGCTCAGGGCGCGAACCACGGCGGTGCCATAGTCTCCGGTGATCAAAGTGCCGTCGAATCGCTGTACGCGAAGATTCAGGGCGAGTTCGCCGATGGTGGCACTGCGCCAAACATACATCGCGAAGCGATACAAGACCCAGGCCGGTAGAAACACCCGATGCACATGAAATAAGGAAATCAGCGCGAAGATGATCACCAAATCGATCGCGTTAGCGCCGAGTCGCGGCCAGAAAGTGACGGATGGCATCGTTCGAGCCACCGCTAACGGTGCAGTCAGCCGGGCAGCCGGAGCGGTGGGTTTGGGCGATTCAACCGCGACAGGAGTACCTGCTGGCAGCTGCGCAACCGGGACTCGGTTTTTACTGCGGTCAATCAGGTACAGGGTAAACGATCCAAGACCAGCGAGAAGCACGATGCTGCCGGCCAGGAACCCGATCACCGGGATACAATAAACGACCCAGCATATGACAGCTCCCAGAGCGATCCAGATCAGAGCCGGGTATTTCCGGTTGCTCATTTGAGGAGCGATACGTTGGCCAATCAGTTGAAAGACCACCGCATTTCCTACGACGGCTAGAGCGAAAACCGCTGCTATCACTAAGGGTATGGCCACCGCGCCGATGACGGTCATTAGCAATAGGAAACAGAGGAGCGCGGCAGCTGGCACGATGGCTAAGCCGCACAGGACCGAGGCGGGGGCTCGTCCTCGCAGGATGGCGCCGGTTTCGGCGACAGGTTTTGGAAAGAAATGACCTATCGCGAGACAGAGCCCTAAGACTAGCAGGGCCCAGAACCAACTAATAAATGAATCAGGAGACATAGGTCGCAGAAAAAAGATGGTGCCGGTAAGCCATTGACCGAGATTGGTGGCTGTACTGGCAGGCAAGAAATCGAGATTATAACGGCTGCCGTTGACCTGAAGGTCTTTATCGTGTTCGACTGCTGAAACCACCGAACTGAAATCCCCGTTTACCACGGCCCCTTCTTCGAAACGGGCCTGCGATGCGACGGCTATCATGTCGCCGTTTATCGTGCCGGTGACTACTGCATCGCTGCCGATCAAAGCTAAATCGCCGTTTACGACTCCATCGACGCGGGCATGCCCGTGAATCACGACGACATCGCCCTCGGAGGACTCACCGGCTCGCAACGTATAGGTACGTCCAGTGATAACCTGGTCGCCGGAACGATCATGCTGCCGGATTTTAGTAAAAGGTGCTGACCGGTGCGAGACCGGGCACAAGTTAACGATTTGTTCAACGGTGGTAGCGGTAACGTTAGACAGGATATTGGCCGGCAATATCTCGATCGGGGAAGCCGGCTTCGGCTCAGCCGCGATTACCGACTGAACGCTAAGCGCAGTCGCTAACACAAGGCCAAAGCAAAGTGCGCTGCCTCGGAAACGGAATTTGGTATTCATGATCTTTTAGCAGTCGCCAAATGCCGAACCGTCGACGCGGCGAGAATGCAGGTTAAATAACTAAAGCCGGCCACCAGAGCGACCAGCCATCCTAGCGGCAGTTGAAAGACGCGGAAGTTGCCCAGAATCGTGCGCCCGACATCCAACATAGCCCCGAGAAAATGGAGGACCGGTGAGCGGGCTAAGAAATCGACCAGCGCTGCTCCTGGGTTAAACAGAGGTACCAGCACCACCACCGCCAAAGCGAAGCCCAAACAGGAGTTCTTTATGAGTGGTAGGTGCTGCCGGAAAATCGAGAACAGCCAGCGTTGAGCAGAACGTCGCTTAACCGAACGCATCACTTCCGGCAAAAGCTCGGGCGGCGCTTCCAAATCGGGGAGACGCTTAAGCTCTTGATCTAACCAATCTTCGTTCGGTTCCTTCATGACGTTTTAACTAGAATCTTGCGGAGGCTTTCTCGCCCTCGATGGATATCGGTCTTGACCTTAGCTAATGAGATCCCGAGTTTTTCGGCGATCTCGTCGTAGGACAGGTCCTGAAAATGGAAGAGCACCAAAGGGACTCTTTGACCATCGGGTAGCTTTTGGATAGCCAGTTCAAGTAACTCGCGGCGATCGTCGGTCGGCGCGGTGAAGGTCGGTATCTCGAACTCGGTCTCTTCTTCAGAGAAAAACCGCCACCTGGCCCGGTAACGATTTAGATGATTGATTGATAGGTTAGTCGCGACGGTCTTTAGCCATCCGCCGACCGTGCCGCTCTCTTTCAATTCATCGAACCGTTCATACGCTTTAATAAAAACTTCTTGAGCGATATCTTGGGCATCGATTGGGTTACCCACAATTCTTGCCGCTACCGAGAAAACCATGTTCTGGTAGTTACGGACGAACGTCTCGAACTCCTGGACTTCAGCCATTCTAGCATCGAGACCGCTGGCATCCTGGTCACCGATTCCGATGAGCGGCAAGGGCGCGGCGTTTACCATTGAACTGCATCTGGCCAAAACGGAGGCCGTTAAAGTTAGTAGACCTTAAGAAAGCCGAGTTGGCCAATGCATTCGACGGTGGCGTACACCGCCCAAACTCCTAGCCAGAGAGCCAGTAGCCAGTCGGTCCGGTCCGCAGTGTGCAGCACCGCGGTGCGCAGAGCTAATCGCGAAGCCGCTGATGTCCTCGGCGGAAATTCGATGATTTTGGTTTGCATATTTTCTCCTTTGAAGGCGTTGGTTTCATCGGCAGTACACCGCGTTGCGCGGGAAAGTTGCAAAAGAAGAGGAGCTAGGAGGGTGGGGGGCCGTGAGAAGTGAGAAGTGAGAAGTGAGAAGTGAGAAGTGAGAAGTGATTGGTGATTGGTGATTGGTGTGGCACGACCCAAAACGGGGCGTTGCATTCCGTGTGTTCAACTCCAACCGGGTGTCGCCGCCCGAAATGGTGACAGCTATTTCCTTCGATGAGACGCGACGCCCTCTGGGACCGGCGTATTCAATACCTTTGGCGCTCAAAAAAACCTGGAATCTCGCCACGCCACCGTTCCGCCCTCCTGGCTCCTGGGTTCCGGCTCCTGACTCCTATTCTTTAATTTGACGTTCCACCCCTGCCGGAATACTCTGCCGACTCGTGCTTGGTGAGGTGGCTGAGCGGTCGAAAGCGGCGCTTTGCTAAAGCGTTGTACCTCAAAAGGGTACCGAGGGTTCGAATCCCTCCCTCACCGTGCGTTTCCCCGCGTTAACCCCCTTGAGAAATAGACCTGGAAATAGTCAATGCGGTGTTCGGCCCCGGCAAGAAAGCCAGACCGGCTGTTGCTAGGACAAAAAGCGCAAGCTTCGAGGGCTCCATAACCTGGCAGAGTGTACACAAGGCGGTCCGGACTTCACCACCCGCGAATCTTCTCCCACTCAACCTTAGCCAAACCATCTCCGCGGTCGACGTGGTATCGATCAAACGGAGCTGCCGTCAAACAGACGTGATTCGGCAGGACTCGCACCTTAGCGCCAATCGG
>JAFAHI010000076.1 GCA_019237325.1 Verrucomicrobiota bacterium
ATCGCCACTGATAATAACGAAAGTGTCGACATGTCCCTTGGTGTAACAAAGATCGAGCGCATCTACGACCATCCGAATATCAGCTGAATTTTTGCCTGACTGGCGCAAATGCGGGATCTCGATGAGTTCGAAAGCCGCTCCGTGTAAGCCCCGCTTGAACTCCTTGTACCGTTCAAAGTCACAATAGGCTTTCTTAACAACGATATGTCCTTTTAGTAGGAGACGCTCAACGACCTTCTTGATGTCAAAGGCGGGATAGTGAGCTTCTTGAGCACCAAGGACGATGTTTTCCAGGTCGAGGAACACCGCCATCGTTGCATTCGAATCATCGGTGTCCATTTATTTACAAAAGCGATCCTCGAAGCAGAAATCAACCATGGTTTTTAGGCCGGGAGGGATCGCGTCCTCGCGATCTTTGTCCCCGGGGCCGCGGTTTGTCCACGCTTTCACGGCGCGCGAGGACGCGCGCCCTCCCGGGTTATTACAAGCGCAGCTATTAACCCATCGGCTACCCCCCCTTCCCGAATCTCCCTTTCAACTGGGGAAATTCTCGCTTAGAGAAGGACATGCTCTATTCGAAACTTGCGACAGCGTTGCGTCGCCTCGAAGTTTTGCTGCTCGTTTCTGCATTTGCCCTGCCCAGCCTGACTTTCGCCGACCAGGCTAAAAAGGAAGTGCACAGCCAGGCTGATCTTCCCAGGGTTTCTTATCCTTTTAAAGGATCTATCAGCAGTTTGCTACAAGCGGACGACTCGACCTTTGATTCCACCACGAGCCAGGCGATAGCCGATATCGATTCCCTTCTGGCCGACTACGATATCCAGGACAACGCAGCCCTGATTGGAATACTAAGCGCCAAGCTTTCCGTCCAAGAGTTGAAAGGAGACGCGGCCGGAGGTCTCGAGACGATCGCTAAGCTTCGCGAGCTGCAGTCAAAGCCTGATCTTAAACTGACCGTTGGATTATTTGATGAGGCGATCCTTAAAGCGCAACAGAGCGTTTCGAGCGCACAAAGTGATGAGTACCAAAAGAAAGTAGAGTCGAATTATCAGGAAGCGGTGAATGCCCTCCCTTGGGATACAGTCCAGGATGTCATAAAGTCTGCCCGCAGCATGTCCGGCTTGATTTCCGTGCCATTGATTTTGGGCCGAGCTCAACATGATATCCAGCCACAGATCGACCAGTCCGGTGCGATTCCACGGGATGCGATGTATCAAGTATTGGAGTACCGGGCAGACCTACGAACAAAACTCCCGCTAAAATCTGTACGCGTAAATGTCTTGAAGAGTTATGTAGCGGTACACGACACAGAGAAGCCCGATATTTGGGCGGCTCGTGACGTTACTCTGGAGAGCAGCGATCACCCGCAAAAGGTTATAGTTGGAGTTTGGGATAACGGCGTCGACACCTCGATCTACCCGGGAAAGACTTTTACCTATGCTAACCCTGGTCCTTATCCTGCACAGGGCCTGGCCTTCACTGATGACGGCCACCCTTCTAACTCGGCGCTTTATCCACTGACACCTGAGCGTAAAAAAGAATATCCGGAGGCGTCAGAGAACCTGGAAGCGCTAGCAGATTTACAGGCCGGCATCGAAACTCCAGTTACCGACGCATTCAAAGAGCGGTTATCGAAGATGTCCTCGGGCGATGTGAAATCGTTCCTTGAGCGAGAATCCTTCTTTGGAGGCTTCGTTCATGGCACCCATGTCGCGGGCATCGCGTTAAGGGGGAACCCAGCGGCCAAGCTGGTAGTATTCCGGTTCAATGACAATCTCAGCAATGAGCTGCACTTTGAGCCGACAACGGAATATGCGTACCGGATGGCGGCAAACTTCAAATTGATCGGAGAATTCTGTGCTCAGCATAACGTGCGGGTAGTGAACTTAAGTTGGGGTGATCAACCGTCGGAATTCGAAGAGTGGCTCTCCAAGACGAAACCGAATCAGACCCCCGAAGAGCGTAAACAAGAGGCCCTGGCCCTGTTCGCCATCTGGAAACAAGCGATTATCGATGCTATGCAAGCAGCCCCAGGTACTCTGTTTGTCACCGCGGCGGGGAATTCTGATAGCGATGCCGGATTCCTGGAGGATGTGCCGGCATCTTTGGCGCTTCCTAATCTGATCACGGTCGGAGCAACCAACCAAGCGGGTGATGCCACCAGCTTTACCAGTTACGGGAAGACCGTCGTGGTTTACGCGAGCGGCTATCATGTGGAGAGCTTTGTTCCTGGCGGAAAGAAGGTGAGACTGTCAGGGACCTCAATGGCCGCACCTCAGGTGACAAATCTCGCCGGGAAACTGTTTGCACTGGACCCGGCCCTCACGCCGGAAAAAGCCAAAGAATTGATTCTGGAAGGCGCGACCCTGAGCGACGACGGTAAACGGAAGTTGATCGACGAAAAGCGAACGCTGGAGTTGGTCAAAGAGAAGAGAACGACGGCCAAGACGAGTGGGGCAGCGAAGGGGAATGGGGGTAGTTAGACGGTAGTCTGTGTGGCGTTTTGCGGCGGCAGCGGTATTGAGGCGCGGAACCCTGGACGGTTGAAATGGTGCCGTTGATTGTTCGCGGGCACCGCCCTGGGTTGTTCGCGGGAGCCGCCTGCTAGCAACATTTCCAGGCGTCACCGCATTTAATTCCTCCGCTCTTCTTGTGAGGTTTCGCATTGCGCAAAAGCGGCTCCCCTCAGTCAGCCGCCAACTTCTTCGTCCTCTCAACCCCCCTTGCTATTTGTCATTTATTATCTGTCATTCTCCCCATGAGCGGAAGAGGGAATGAGGAAGGGGCTTTTCGGGAGTCGATTCGTCTTTTTGATAAAGCGAATAGCGCTGACCCGAACACGGTTATCATCGATGGCAAACCGATTCCCTACGAACTCTTCTATGCCCAGCGTCTCACAGAATGGGTAGAGCGTCTTTCACCAAGTGCTTCTCCAGCACTTTTGTTAGCTGCGCGTTGCCAACACATTTGCCGCTGGATGATTCCGCGTGGCTCTTACCCAATGACTCGAGCCGGTTATTTAAAGTGGAGAACCGACTTGAAACAGTTCCATGCCCAGAAGTCAGGAGAGATTTTATCTGAAAGCGGCTGTTCCCCGGAACTCGTTGCCCGCGTGCAAGAGCTCAATTTTAAAAAAAACCTAGGTCAAGATCCCGAGCTGCAGACTCTCGAGGACGCGCTCTGTTTGGTTACTCTGCAATATCAATTAACCGATCTGGTCCGGAAAACCGAACCGGATAAGATGGTTAGCATTTTGCAAAAGACCTGGAAAAAGATGTCCTCTCAAGCTCGGGGTGAGGCAATGCGGCTATCGTATCCGGAGGATCAGCAAAAGCTGTTATCCCAAGCGTTGTCTGAGGTCGAACCCTAGTGGGTATCTACTTCAAATCCGGAGCGACTTTTCTCGGAGGCTGATCGTTTTCGATCAGGTAAAGCGCAGTTTGGTCCGAGCCTTTTTCTAATCCGCGGTAAAAGATCTTTTTACCTGATCTGCTGATACAAAGTAACGATTCAGAGCCGTTCTGGGCGTAAATCTTCGCCGAAGCCAGCTCCGCTTTATACAGGCCTAGTCGCTGGTCCAACTCGAAATAAGAGCGGTTATCATCCGTGCTTGGGTCGGCTGGTACCGTGGCTACTTTTGGGTTAGGAGCCACCACGCTCAAGACATTTCCAAATCCGCTACCCCCTAAGCGCAAGCTATGCAAATAAATCCGGTCGGTCCCGGCCGCCGTTACTTGGACGCCTTGAGCGCTGGGCGTCGCGTCGTCTGTCTCCAAAGTGGCAAGCGGAGCGATCCGGATCGCGTTTAAATAATACATATGTACAGTTCCTTTGCCGCGAGCGTCCTCCGGCTCCAGAACCACGGTACCGCACCAAAGATCGCCCGTGTACCCGAAGAATAATTGACCCGTTGGAGAGAAGCTCATCCCTTCCATGAAGTCTACTCGCCGGACAAAGACCGCCTTTGGACTTTTTTGATCCTTGGGGAGGAACCAAAGGCTGGTATTTTCTCCCGAGGTCGTAAAGAAAACGATGGAACCATCCGTAGGATTGTAAGCAAAATCCTCTGGCTTCCACTTCTCTGGGGTTCCGTCGACCGAGAGCTTCTTTTCGAAAGAAAGAACCGGCACTGCCTTGTTGGCGGTTACATCGTACGCCAGCAGGTCGTCCCCCTGAAGGACCAGAATATTTCCGGCGTTCGACCGGCCGAGTCCGGTAATCTGGCCTTGATGGATCTCCTTCGGTAAAGTGAGCTTGCTCAATTTGCCCGATCCGAGATCGAGCTGGAGCAGTTGCTCCTCGTTCCCTATCAGATAGACAGAGGCTTCATCTTGAGAAAAGACGGCCGATGCGGCCGAGGCCGTTAACGCCGTAAACGCCATCAGCGTCGTGAACACCGCGAACGTCGATAACGGTACACCGAACACGATTAGCGGATAACGTTTTGGGTTTCAGGATCGAATAAAGTAACTTTATCGGAGCTAAGGTGCACCGTTAGTTTCTGACCCAATTGGTAGAGATGTTCGCCCTGGATCCGAGCAATTAGATAGCCGGTACCTGTCTTCAGGTACACGATCGACTCGGAGCCCATCGGTTCCGCGACATCCACTGTCGAAGTTAATGGGATGCTCGGACCTGCCTTTGGCGATTCGCTGATGTTTTCAGGACGAATCCCGAACACGATGTTCTTATCAACGTAATTGTTCGCCAGTGATTGCAGCTTGCCCTGTAGTGGCGCGACCACGGTGTCTATGTCCCCATTCTCCACGAAATAAATGCCGTCCGTCCGCTTCTGGACCTTACCTTGGAGCAAGTTCATTGGCGGGCTACCGATGAAGCTGGCCACAAACATATTCTCCGGCTTCATGTAAAGCGTGAGCGGATCGGCCACCTGCATAATGATACCGTCTCGCATCACACAGATCCGATCGCCCATCGTCATCGCTTCGATTTGGTCATGGGTAACATAGATCATTGTGGTACCCAATTCACCGTGCAATCGGGTGATCTCCGAGCGCATCTGCACCCGCATCTTGGCGTCCAAATTTGAAAGCGGTTCGTCAAAAAGAAACACACTGGGATCCCGAACAATTGCTCGCCCCAGAGCGACCCGTTGGCGTTGACCACCTGAAAGGGCTTGAGGTTTCCGGTCCATCATATGGTCTAGTTGTAGCGCCTTGGCGGTTTTATTCACCACCGCTTTGATCGCGTCCTTTGGCTTCTTCACGACTTCCAGCGCGTACGCCATGTTCTTAAAGAGGTTAAAATGGGGGTACAAAGCGTAACTCTGGAAAACCATGGCGATTCCCCGGTCTTTAGGTTCGAGGTGGTTGACCACTTTTCCGCCGATAGAAATCGTGCCGCTGGTGACTCTCTCCAGGCCAGCAATCATTCGCAGGGTGGTCGATTTTCCGCACCCGGAAGGGCCGACTAACACCATGAACTCGCCGTTCTTGATGTCTAAATCGATACCCTTGACGGCGGTGAAGGTCGGGCGTCCCCGATCGTCGGTATAGGTCTTTACCAAGTCCTTAATCTCTACGGAGGCTTCGCTCATGAGGTGATGTTTCTGGGGTGTTCGCCCTGTTAGGCCGGCATAAGACAACACGGCGCCGATCGAATGAAGGCAACGTTTGGCCGGTTCATAGGGGGGTAATTTAGGGGTGAACCGGCCACAGATTAACTCGAATTTGACCCGGGCTCACGCAAAATTGTCTTGAGCCGGGTTTGTCTACCTTGTCCCGAGGGGGTTAAATGAAGATAGCGATTTGACTGAGTTCGCCGAATTTCAGGCAGTCTACTGTCTGGAACCTGTTCGATAGTTAGTAGGTCCGGCAACGAGTAGTTTTCCCGCGCGACTCCCCTGGTCGAGAAATTCGCGGTGAGCAGGTGCAACGCGATCGGTCTCTTCAATGGGAACCTTGTATTTGAGAAGGAGAAGGAAAATATCGGGAGCAAACTAATAGAAGGGGTCGGTTTGACCAGCAGGTCGGTAGGGACGAGCTGCCGCTCGTCCGGTTTTTCCGAACCGTAAGGCCTCTCCCAACGGACGAGCGGGAGCTCGTCCCTACCATTACCAAGAAAACATTCCCCGGCCCGCAACCGGCTCGGGTTTCATCGCAGCGGGAGTTGTCTCAATCTTTTGGCGCAAGGCCAACAGCTCCTGGCGCGCCCTTTCATATTGAGCTTTAAACGCGTCTTTTGAGGTGTATGCGTTGGGTTGTTCGAGGTCCCAGGCTAGCGCGCGGTCAATCGCCTTGACGAGATCCTTAGAATCCCGGTCCACATGGGCGTAGATCGATTGCCCGACGCTCTGCGCGAGTATCGAGAGGTGGTATGGCTCATCGGATGATTGACTGTCTTTGCCGGTCGCTAATATCCAGGCCCGGTAACGAATCAAGCCGACGAAATACCAGAAGGCCGCCTCGTTTTTCTGGCCTTCACGATAGAGTTCTGTGGCGAGCGAGAAATAGGTCGCCGGCGGCTTGTTTACAATGTCGTCGGCCAACTGCTGGATGGTTTGTGCGGCTTCCGGTTCCTTTGCGAAGGCTACCTGGCACGAAAGCGCAACGGCGGTCGCAAAAATAACAAGTACTCGGTGCATAAAGGGCATCTGGGCGAAATTCGGCCTCTGCCATTGCTTAGGAAGACTCTTTTATGGGGTGTATTATTCCGTCGGGCATCCGGTAGGCTTCGTAAATTTGCAGCAACTCAAGTGCATCTTCGAGCGTTCCGTAAGCTGGGTCTTTCCCGTCCAACAAACGGGTGGTGAACTGAATCACCTCGGGAGCATAACCTAGCAGAAATAGGCCTTTGTTGTACAGCTGGCCCAGCGAGAACTCCGGTTCCCAGTAGAGTGGGGCGGAATCGTCCGTCAATGCACTGAAATAGTCGCCCGAACGACCGTACTCGATTTTGCTTTTGGAACGCCGGTAGTGAATCAAGCGAACGTTGTTTTCGACCACGAGGTTCTCGCCACCTCCGATGATTTCCAATCGTTCCAGGAATGATGCAGACGATTGTCCGGCGCTCAGATGCAGATTACCGGCCGCACCACTGGTGAAGCGGATCGAGACGACAGCTGATCCGACTGCACAGTTACGGTTCACAAAAATCCATTCGATCGGCCCGCCAAGCAGACGCAGTACCGAGTGCGGATGAACGATGTGATCCAGGAAGCTGACCATTTTCCTTTGGTCACCTCGCTCTTCGAACGGAGGTAACGATTGCGGATAACGAGCTGTAATTGAAGTGACCGGGCCGAACTCGGGCCGGCTGATAATCTCTTTTGCCTTCACATTGGCCGGGAAAAACATCTTTTTGAACCCGACGGCGACGTGGCGTTTGGTTTCCGAACTGACGCGGATCATTTCCCGGATCTCGGCCGAAGAACTGGCGGGCGGCTTTTCAATCCAGACGTGTACACCCGCCCGGAGACAATCGATGGCCAGCCTCGGGTATCGCGGACGACCGTCTTCATCAACGTTCGTGACGATGAAGACGACGTCCAATTCTTCACGCGCCAACATCTCCATGTGATCTGAGTAATGACGCTCCGTGCCGAAGACTTTGGCGCAGGTCGCTGCCCGGACAGGATCGAGGTCGCAGACGGCGACCAGGTCTACCGGAGCATATTGAAAGGTCGGATAAACATTTCGATAAGCGTGTCCTCCGCAGCCGATGAAACCGGTGCGCAATTGCTTCGGGTACTCGTAGTTGTAAGTGACCGGCATCCTATTCGCCCACGGTTTGGCGGTCTGCTGATGAGAAGGCGATAAAAAGAACCGCGTCGATTTCGCCGATGTTGGTCGCGCTATGCCGGACGTTAGGCGGGATAACAACCGTGTCCCCTTCATTCAGCTCGGTTTCTCGGCCTCCCGTGAACGTGTGTTTTATCCTGCCTTGAATCACAACCAGGGCTTCCGAGCAATTGGGGTGGTAATGACGACCATTCGTGTGGCCTGGCTTCAGAATGCAGCGGCCAACCGTCATATCGTCGGTGTTGCCTAGGGCCCGATTTGCAAACCAGGTGAGATTGCCCCAGCTAAATTCTTGGCGCTGGGCTTCGCTCTGAGGGAGGACTTGAATGTCGTTGGGCATGGGAACGGACCTTTTAAACTGAAGGTAACGAAGGCAACCAAGTAAGAAACTGGAAGATTCGTGTTTGCGAGAGGGCTCTCTAGGGGTCGGGTTTATCATTCTCGTCGCCAGCCGCCGCTTTGTCGTGCTATACTCCGGGACTCGTGACGCGAAGGCATCGAATTGGCTTTTCGATCTTTCTGTATTGCTTCTGCGCCTGGCCGGGTTTCGCTCAGTCGCAGTATGAGAGCACTACCGATTTTGCCAAGTATGCGATAAAGCTACGGGAAAGCGGCCTGTTAGTCATGCAGGGTCAAAAAAAGCCAGAACCCGCCAAAAAGTCCCCTTCCAGTGTTGGTCAGCCGCTTGTAACTGGGCCTCTCAGCAGTCGAGTGACCGGGATTGATAATGAAGGCCGCTATCCATGGCGCCTGAGCATCATGACTACCATCTTCTGGATTGGAGAACGTCCAACCACTAAGAATCCGGTTCCCAACGATGCCAGCTCGTGGGACCCGAATTGGTCTATCGATTATGGCGGGTACGATGACCCCAATCTCAATCTAAGGAAGAAGTTTGTACCCTTGAGCTTTTTCCCGCGACAGAATCCGTTTTATATCGCTCTGCCTTACAATGATGTGCAAGGCGGCCACACTAAACCGGAGGCTAAGGACGTGATTCCCTGGTTTAAAGACACCTTTGTGCGCGATGGCGCATCGGTTCTTAAAGGTCATTGGATTGCGATCCGGCATAACAATCGAATTTGCTATGCCCAATGGGAAGACTGCGGTCCCTTCTGTACTGACCATTGGCAATATGTATTTGGTAACGAACGGCCAAAACCGAATCTGAACCAAGGCGCAGGCCTCGATGTCTCGCCTGCAGTACGAGATTACCTTGGCCTTTCCAATCTCGACTCCTGCGATTGGAAATTTGTTGATTTCCGCGAAGTGCCGCCGGGACCCTGGGCTATGTACGGGGACAACAACAGTTTTGTGATATTGCGCCGTCAGAGTAACCAGCGGTTCGCGCCGAAGACGTTGCTGTCGGCTTCAATGAAGAATTAGTGCGCGACGAGTACCGGTAGCGGCGACTGTCTATAAGGCCTAGCGGTGTGCCCAAATCCATCATGATCTCGAAGCCGCCGGAGGGTTTTGGCCGCGCACGCAGTCGCCATCAACGCTCCGATGGCGACTGCGCGTTGAGTTCGGGCATACCTGTCGCTTCGAAACAAGGGTCAGGTCGGGCACACCCATTAGGCTCATGGACAGTCGCCGGACCAGGGCTTATATCTTCACAGCGCTTCGTACCTCTGCTAATTGATATTCACTGTGGGGATACACCGTGCATCATGAAATCGCGCTGATCTCAACTATTGCCGTTGGGCTCGTGTACGCATTGATTGCCGGTTACGTCGCGAACCGGCTCCGTTTACCGCCACTGGTTGGTTATCTTCTGGCGGGGATCGTTGTTGGGCCTTTTACACCCGGTTTCGTGGCCGATGCCAAGTTGGCGCCTCAACTCGCTGAAATCGGTGTCATTTTGTTGATGTTTGGGGTGGGGCTCCATTTTTCGCTGCGCGATCTGCTCGCGGTTCGTCGTATCGCTGTGCCGGGCGCGCTCGTACAGGTCATTACCACCGTCGTGATGAGTTACGGTGTGAGCCGGCTGTGGGGTTGGAGTAATGGCGCCGGGTTGGTCCTAGGACTCGCCTTATCGGTGGCAAGTACCGTTGTTTTGCTTCGGGCGTTAGAAATTCAAGGGCTGCTCAGCTCCAGTAGCGGGCGGATTGCGGTCGGTTGGTTGGTTGTGGAGGATCTGTTTACGGTGGTGGTCCTCGTACTATTGCCGGCGTTAGCCGCTTTGCTTACCGAACAACCGATTAGTGAGGCTTCAGTTAACCACGGGGAATGGGATCTTCTCCTGACTCTGGGTATCGCGCTGGCTAAGCTCGCAGGGTTCGTCATTTTCATGCTGTTGCTAGGGGCCCGTTTATTGCGATGGTTGCTCAACCGGGTTGCTGCCACGGCATCGCGAGAACTCTTTACCTTGGCCATCGTCGCAGCAGCCATCGGTATTGGCTTCGGCGTATCCGAGGGATTCGGACTTTCGTTTGCTTTAGGCGCGTTTTTTGCCGGGGTAGTGGTTGGCGAATGTGGCCACGGCGAGCGAGCGGCGGCCGAATTGCGGCCATTACAGGATGTCTTTAACGCGCTTTTCTTCGTGGCGATCGGGATGCTCTTTGATCCGAAAATCTTATTGCGAGAACCATTCGCTGAACTAGCCGTCGTCGCAGTGATCGTCCTGGGTAAGCCGGCCGTCACATTCCTGATTATGGTTCTGCTGCGTTACCCGATTCGCACCGCGCTGATCATTGCTGCCGGCCTCGCCCAGATCGGCGAGTTCTCCTTCATATTAGCGGAGCTCGGTATCGGTCTGCATCTGCTTCCAGCGGACGCCCAAAGCCTGATCGTCGCGGGCGCACTGATATCGATCGCACTGAATTCATTTCTTTTGCGGGCTGCAAGAAGTCTCGCTTCTCGCGCCGGGGCGAGTGAACCAAGAGAGCAAGCATCAATGGTTTAACCGAGTTGCGCGCCCCACGGCCTGGAGGGGAGCCGCTTTCGCCCGTACCGGACTGAGCGCCACAGATTTGCAGACAGCGACTGCCTCGCCGAAAACCTTGTTTAACAAGCGGCTCCCGCGAACGGCTGCTGGCGAGGAATTCATTCGCAGCGATGCCCGATCGGAGACCACGCCGATCCCAGTGCAAGATCAGGAGCCGTTTCCGGGAGCCGCCTGCTAATTAAACTTTCCGGCTTCTCCGAATTTTATTCTCTTCGCTCCTGCGGTACGGTCTGGCAGCGCGCAAAAGCGGCTCGCCTCCAGGCCCTGGCCGACCGATGCCGCGTTCGTTAGAAGAGCGGGGCTCGCCACCCTTTGACGAGCCCGCCCCCATACAGCGTCTTAGATCACTTGCTCTGGATGGCCAACACCGTCACGGAATAAGGAGCAAAAGTGAACTCGAAGTTGCCACTGACTTTCGCTTTCGATGTGACCGGAACCACTTTGCTCGGTTCTGTGAGAGTATTTGTATCTTGTGGGCTAGCCGAGGTAAGGACGGTTACGGTCGCTCGTGGTGAAACCTTGGAAATCCCATCCAGGATAATATTTACTTTTTGCGCCTGACCGGCTGCGTTTACCCCCTTGATGTAAATCGCTCCCTTTTGGGTGTCTTGCGAGACGCTCTCGTAGAATTTAGTTCCTCCCTTGGTTATGAGTGTGGTCGGCAGCACAACGTTGCCACCATTTTGGTTAAACATCATTTTAGCGTAATAGGAGGGCGATCCGTAACTGTGCAGAGCATCATAGCCGATCAGGTTGGTCGGCCACTGGCTGGCTCCCGGATTAATATTAACGAACATTGGAGCATATGACTCCAGAATGACGACATCTGCGTTCCGTTCCAAACCAGTGAGCCAGGCTGCGTCACCTAACGCAGCGTTCAGGTCCGGGACCGGCCGTCCTTCCTGTGATGCATACTCACCCACAAAGATCTTCGGTGCCCTGCGGCTATAGTTGTCGTACTGATGAACACTTTGTTCGAACGACCTGGGGGTCTCGTAAAAATGCTGGTCGTAAATATCGGGTGTAGTGCTTGTCACCGTGGTCGTCGCGATGATCTTGAGGTTTGGGTAATTCTGTCGGATGGCATTGAAGAATTGGGCGAATCGACCATCGTAACTCCCTGATGTGTCGAAGAAATCTTCGTTTCCAACCTCCACATACGTCAGCGGGAACGGCGCCGGATGGCCATCGGCTGCGCGTTGTGCTCCCCAAGGTGTACTGGTGCTGCCAGTGATGTATTGAATCTCATTGAGAGCATCCTGGACATACGGCTGGAGAGCGCTCCCGGTAACAGTTTCGCCATCGAGCGAGTAACCCGCGTATACGGCCAGCAACGGCTGCATATTCAGGTCTTCACACCACTCTAGAAACTCGAGCAAACCCAACCCATCGTCAGATCGATAACCCCACGGGCTTTCGTGGCCTGGTCGCTGGGAAATTGGTCCGATAGTTTTTGTCCAGTCGAAGCGTTGAGCGATGGTTTGGCCTTCGAGATAATTACCACCTGGAAACCGCAAGAACCCGGGTTTCAGACCAGCCATCAATTGCATCAGGTCGACCCGATTTCCGTTTGCACGTTGATTATACGTTGGCGGGAACAGGGAGACTTGATTCAGCCACAGTGTGCCTGTGGTGCCGGCGGAAACTACGAATCGCGTATTCTCACTTGGGGCGACCGCGCCAGTCGCCAGCGTCACGCTGTATTGGACCCAGTCTGTAGTTACCGTTGGCACTTGAGCTTGGGCGTACACCACACTTCCATCGATGCTTTCAATCGACACGTTGAGCGGGCCGGTCATTCCCGACGCCTTGGCGTAGAAGGAAGCGTTGTAGGAAGTGTTCGGTTTCACCGGGATTCCCCAGTAACCGTCGTTAGCCGCGCCAACCTTCCCAGCTTGGGTGATGCTCACCTTAAGACTGGTCATCAGGGCCGTCCCACTGACCGGTTGGGTGCTGTCGAGTGCGATCGAACCGGCCCCGCCATTCTCTTGTACGGCTGACCAATTCACTGGGACATTCGGGTCGTTCTCAAATACGCGGTTTTGAATTAATTCGCCATATAGGCCTCCATCCAAAGCATGGTTGATTTCTTCGATCATGAGACCGTGAAACGCCGGATTGATCTGTGCTCCCGGGTGAGCCACATCGACGTGCAGGGTTGCAGGTTCGACTGGCGGTGGTCCCGATAGGGCAGGATTTCCAATTCGCGCCACTTGGAGAACTTGCGGAGCCGTAAGCGCAGTTTGGTAAAACCGGACATCATCGATGGAATCATTGTTCCAATCGACCATGCCGCCGCCGAACTGACCCCGGCCAACGGAGCTATGCCCGCTAGCGGCGGTGGGAGTCACGTACAAAATCTGGTCGGTTAGGATGCCGTTGACATAGAGTGTCGCTGAGTGCGCGTCGGCATCGTAAACTCCGGCCAAGTGATACCATTGACCCGCAACGGGCGTAAACAAGGACTGCGGGTTTACAAAGAAATTGTAGGGAACTGTGAAGGAGAATTGTCCGGAATCGGCGCGTAACTGGAGAAAAAATGCAGCCTCGCCGCCCGGTGTATCCTCACTGACAAAAGTCTGATAGCCATTCGTATTGTTAAGTTTTACCCAAGCAGCAACGGAGAAGCTTTGGGTGGTATCAACAACGGTAGAAGCGATATCCGCGTAGCTGCCTGCGACTCCAGGTAGATCCAACGCGTACGGCCCAACTAACCCGGTGGCCCAACCGGCTTGCCCCATCAGCGTGGCGGGATGATCGCCCACTGAATCGGCGGCATAGGTGCCTTTTCCTTCGTCGAAGCTGAGCAACGTGACCGGCTCGGGCAACGTAACAGTATTGGTAGTTGGATGGTTAGGAACAGTCTGAGCGTGTAGCACGCCAACAGCAAACAGAGCGGCCGGGGCGAGGGCGAGCCGGCGCCAGGAAGACATAGTTAACCGGTAGAACCGGGAAGGGTTCATAGCGTGAGTTTGTGGTTAATTTTTGGGAGGACCCCTGACGACAAAAGTAGATTGCCCGCCTGACGAGAAAGGTTGAACGCCGCCACCGGCCGATCTTTGTCGGTGGACAAACGTAGCGTCCTGCTGAGCCGATTCCGTCCATGGGGGTTACGACAAGTTAGGCCTCGATCTTAAGCGAAACGCCTAAGGATTCACAATAACCTAACAATACAGAAGAGCTTGTAGCTCGTTTCTGTCGCTATTACAATCGATTTTAGTGAACGTTCTCGGAAATTATGATAATAGTTGTCAGATAACACTTATTTCTAAGCAAATGAACGCTCGTGTTCGATCTGCAACAAACGATTATACTTAGCCAATCGCTCGGATTGAGTAATAGAGCCGACCTTAATAAAATCGCCGGCCCAGCCAACGGCTAGATCTGCCAGCCAGTTATCTTCAGTCTCACCGCTGCGGGCGCTGATCGAGACGCGCCATCCGGCTGAGCGAGCGAGAAGGTAAGCTTGTTTTGCTTCCGTGAGCGTACCTATTTGATTCACTTTAAGTAGGAGTGCATTTGCGGCTGACGTAGCGATCGCTCGCTGAATTCGTGCCGGGTTCGTACAGGTTAAATCATCGGCCAGGGTCAAACACCGATCTCCGAGTTTTTGCCGCAGAGCCGGCCAGTGGCTCCAATCCTCCTCAGCAAGTCCGTCCTCGACGCTCACCAACGGATAGCGTTCAGCCCACGAGCAAACCGTGTCGATGAGTTCCGCTGCTGACAGGATGTGATCGTCCAGACGATACGTTCCGTCGGCGGTCACGAAATGGCTGGCGGCGGCGTCAACCGCAAGAGCCACTTCATTGTCGAGCTGATATCCAGCAGCGTTAACCGCCTCGGCTGCCGTCTCGAGCATTTCTGAGCTATTAGCAAAAGGCGGAGCTAATCCGCCTTCATCTGCGGTTAGCGCTGGTGTGGCATACCGTTTTCTTATTATCGCGGCCGCCTCTTGATAAATGTCATACATCCAGGCCAGGTTCCCCGAGATACTCGAACCGGATTTTGGGACAACTAATACGTCCTGAATGGCGACCTGACCGAAAGCGTGTTTTCCGCCGCTAAAAAGGTTGATAGTTAATCCTGGTAGGCGAGGCGATGGGGAAGGTAACAGGGAAGCAAAATATTCGAAGAGCTCCTGATGTTGGTGAGCGGCCGCTGCTCGGGCAAAGGCCAGCGAAACTGCCAGGACGGCATTGGCCCCAAGCCGTGATTTAGCGGCGGTTCCGTCGAGTTCCAATAGGCGGGCATCCAGCGCCTCTTGCCCCTCGAACGACTCACTCTTCAGCGCGTCCGCCATCCGTTCCCGAATGTTAATAACCGCCTGATGGCAACCCAAGCCGCGGAACCGCTTATCGCCGTCTCGTAGCTCTTTCGCCTCTGCGCGGCCGGTCGATGCGCCCGAGGGAACTGAGATGACGGCTCTGGTGTCGTCGTCAAGGGTCAAGGCCGCCGCGATCGTTGGTCGACCCCGGCTATCTAAAATTTCCCAGGCATCGACCGTCTTAATTTTGATCATGGTTCAATCCTCCGGCCAAATTCTTCGATCAACGCCGGCACGGTATCCGGATGTTGCGTCATTAGATGGAGCGCGACCTCTTTCTGTTTACGGCGTTCTTCATCAGAAAGGTACTCGAGTGGCGATCTTCCCGATGTGCGGGCGAGGAGACAGGCGATGGTATTTTTCACCGCCCGGCTCTCGACTCCGCCAAACCAAGCGGCTGACCCAGTCCCTGATTTATACGTTTCCCAATACCCAATCGCGGCGGTTAGGAAGGCCGAACGAAGCTCTTTCAGGTGATGCCCTTTGCTTAGCAAATGAGTCAAACTGAATCCGAGGTCAAACGCTGGATCTCCAACGTGCACCACTTCGTGGTCGAGCAGCACTAAGCGACCCTGATAAACGAGAATATTTTTCGGGCTGTAATCGCCGTGCACTAGCGTGACGCAATGTATTCGGTTTGCTTGAATCAGATCGTGCAAGAACGACGCGGCTTCCGGAACTCTTTCTCCCGTGAATTGATAGTAGGGTTCCAATCTTAATGTTTCAAAAAACTCCCGATTTTCGAACGTAGGAAATAACTCCTGTCGGAGGTCGTAGCTGTGACCATGGACGTTCGCCAGCAACCGCCCAAACTGGGTGATTAAATCCC
This sequence comes from Verrucomicrobiota bacterium, assembly GCA_019237325.1. GTDB lineage: Bacteria > Verrucomicrobiota > Verrucomicrobiia > Chthoniobacterales > JAFAMB01 > JAFAVN01. The sequence continues at coordinate 15,861 of JAFAHI010000076.1, forward strand.
GATCAAGTCTGCCGCTAAGAAGCCGTTCTTTCCAATTCTCATGTGGTTCCGGTACCGCCTCCATGGCGAGCAAGTGTTGCTCTAGGTCTTCAAAGAGCAGCTTTGGGATCGTGTTTGGCGGCGCGACTAGTGGAAGATACCGCAACGCATTGGCTTCTACTCGGATCCTGATCGGATCACTGAACCAATCTGCTTGAACCCGAAGCTTTGGTAATGCCTGCTTCAACACCCACCTGCTGCCGTCCGGACGTTGAAGCAGAACGGTCTTGTTCGAGACGCCCCCGCGCAGCGTGCGAAAAGTCAGGGCTTCACTTTTCCCGATTCGCTTGCTTTCACGCAGGTATCTCAGCAGATCAGCCGCATTTTCGATATCGACGACCAAGGATGTTTGGAGATAAACGGGGCGAATCTAAAGACGGGGGCGTTGTCGGCCAAGAGAAAACGTCTGGGCAACGGTAAGTGCTTCTCCAAGGCTAAAAATAAGACCCGGCGCGGTTTTGAGCACCTGGAGGGGAGCCTTTCGCCCGTGCCTGTCCAGGCGCCACAAATTTAGCGGATAGCGGGTACGCGGAGCGGCAAACGTGTTTAACAAGCGGCTCCCGGGAACGTTTGCTGGTACGACGATAACCGAGCAGCGTCTTAAAACGGGCCTCGCCGTGGGTGAATTCACGTCGTGGGTGGTTCGCGGGAGCCGGCTGCTAGCACGTCTGCCGATTTGCGGGCGTTCTTTTGCTCCGATCTCGCGGCCGGTCTGGTAACGCGGAAAAGCGGCTCCCCTCCAGTTCCTGAGGACTAGCCACCCTTAATTTGTTCCCGACAATACCTTGGCAAACGTCCCCAATATCAGCGCGCACGAGGTCGCACCGGCATCCAGCGTACCTCTCGATCGCTCGCCCAGGCGGCTGGCCCGTCCAATCTTAGCAACTAAATCCCGGGTAGATTCTTTTCCTTTTTCTGCAGCTTCGGCCATCTGCTGTAGCGCTTGAACGAAATCTGATCCGGCGCCAATCGCGCTTTGGTATTTTTCTTGAGCGGGAACCAGGGTGTCCATGATCGTTTTATCCCCAGGTTTTGCGCCTCCGAGGTCTTCGACGGCTTTCCGAGCCGCAGCCAGCATGGCGCCAAATACTTCGGCGTCGATAGCAGGCTTGTTTTTGGCCTGAAGACTCATCTGGATGAAAAGAGTACCGTAGATCGGGCCCATGGCGCCTCCGATCTCGGTCATCAAGGTTTTGCCGATCAAAGCCAATCCGTCGGAAACGGAAATGGTCTGGTCACCGAGGCGAGTTTTGGCGATAGCAAACCCCTTGCTCATGTTGATGCCGTGATCGCCATCGCCGATCGCGCCATCAACCTCACTGAGATAAGCGCGGTTTCCTTCGATGGTCTCGACCAGGGCTAAGACTAGTGGGCGTCCGTCTACTGCGGGGTAAGATTCGCTAGCCATTTCGTTGTAACTGGGTGAGTCCCATACTCTCGCATTCCACGTCTACCAAGGCCTTCAGTTCATCGTCCAACTTCATTAAGGTGATAGTGATTCCCATCATCTCTAGGGAGGTGAAATAATTCCCGACGTAGGATCGATAAACGTTAATCCCAGATCCTTTCAGCACATCGAATATTTTGCTGTAGGTAATGTACAACTCCATGACCGGGGTAGCTCCCAATCCGGAGACCAAAGCAACGACGTCATCACCCGATGAAAATGGCAAGTCGGGAAGGATATGATCGAGCGAGAGCTTAGCAATCTCGTCTGCGGACTTTAAGCCGGATACTTCGACACCTGGTTCCCCGTGATGGCCGATTCCGACCTCCATTTTGCCGGGTTCGATCTGAAAATTTGGTTTGCCGACCGCCGGAATGGTACAGGGGGTGAGTCCGACGCCGATACTGCGGCAGTTGTCGATTGCTTTTTGAGCGGCCGCGATGACCTCATCGAGTGAGCCACCGAGAGCGGCTTTAGCACCGCCCACTTTCCACATTAGCACTTCTCCGGCGACACCCCGACGTTTCTCCCGCTCCGATTTAGGAGCGGAGGGCACATCGTCGTTCGCGATCACGGTCTTAACTTGGATGCCATCAAGCTCGGCGAGTTGTCTCGCCATTTTTACATTCAAGTTGTCCCCCGCATAATTTCCATAAAGACAGGCTACACCTTTGCCGCTGTCGGCGGCCTTGAACGCATCCAGAAATGCTTGAGCGGAGGGCGAAGTAAAAATTTCGCCGACCGCAACGGCGTCGCAAAGATTTTTTCCGATGTAACCGATGAAAGCCGGTTTATGGCCCGAGCCGCCGCCCGTCACGATGCCGACCTTGTTTGCCACCGGTGCACCGGCGAACTTAAGGACACGCGGATTCTCGGTTTTCTCCACCAAATGCGGATAGGCTTTAGTAAAGCCTTGGAGCATGTCTTCGACGACAAGCGTTGGGTCATTAATGATGCGCTGCATAAAATAGGAACGTGTTTGCAGAAGTCTGAGAGGGAGGTGTTAAGCGCCTTGGGATTAATCCAGTCGAGACCTTAAACACTGGTCCGGCGAGGTTGTCAAAATTTCCAGTTTACGAGTTTTAATCAAAATAGATGATTTGTTTGACCAGTTTTACTAAAACGTTGTAGTAAGCACGGTAAATTGCACCAAATCTAGTTTAAAATCCCCAGAGAATTTTGAGCAGGTTCTCGAATTCTCCCGAACGGCTCAAATAAAAGCTTGATCTCACCAGTGAGCAGAAGTCCTTTGAATTTAACGACTCGATCCCAACGATTGAGTTGGTCACCGATTTCCTAAGACCCAATGGCTTACCTTGAGATCACTCAGCTGGATAAACACTACGATCGGTTCCAGGCCCTAAAGCAGATCAACCTGTCCGTTGAGAAAGAAGAGTTTATCGTTTTTGTGGGTCCTTCCGGTTGTGGGAAAACGACTCTGCTGCGGACGATTTCCGGACTGGAAACGCCGACGGTCGGACAGATCACGTTGGACGGTCGAGATATCACCTACGTCCATCCCTCGAAAAGGAACGTGGCCATGGTTTTCCAGAACTACGCGCTCTTCCCGCACCTGAGCGTATTTGAAAACATCGCGTTTGGGTTGCGCTTGCATGGCTTTACCAAGGAAGAGATTGAGAAACGAGTGCAACGAGCGGCCGCATTGCTGCATCTGGAACCGTTGCTGGCCCGGAAGCCGAAGCAGCTCTCAGGAGGTCAACGCCAACGGGTTGCCATCGGAAGAGCGATCGTGAAGCAACCGAAGCTATTCTTGTTCGATGAACCGTTGTCGAACCTGGATGCGAAGTTGCGGGTGCGGATGAGAGTCGAGCTCTTGAATCTTCACTACGAAACTCGGAACACGGCCGTTTACGTGACTCATGACCAGGTTGAAGCGATGACGATGGCCGATCGGATCGTGATTTTAAACGATGGTCGTGTCGAGCAGGTCGGGACACCGGTGGAGCTTTATGAGCGGCCGACGAATAAATTCGTGGCTGGCTTTATCGGTTCACCCCAAATGAATTTCCTGGAGTTAACGGTTGAAGGGCGACGCGAAAACAGTCTGGCGTGCGTCGCCGAAGGGCTGGGCAAGCTTGTACTGCCAATCCAAACCGAGGCAACCATCGAAGGGAAAAAGGTGACTTTGGGAATACGGCCCGAACATGTGCAGTTGACCGCAACCGAATCCAGCGTTCGGTTGCCTGCAGTAGTGAACATCGTGGAAAACCTCGGCAGCGAGAACCTTCTTCACGCCGAGATCGCTGACAACCAACTGCTGGTCGCGAAGATTGCTGGCGGCGCTGCTCCTGAGAGGAATCATCGGTTAACACTCTTTCTGCCCGGCGAACATTTGTATCTGTTTGATGAGCAGGAGAATGTGATCCCGATTAGCCCGTTGGTTGCGCTCGGGAGCCCGCGTCCGCGGGAGAAGGCGGAAACCCCTTAAACTGAATTAACCCTATCTATGCGGAGGAACTTGTTATGAGTGCTGTTGCTGACAAGCTGCCAAAAACGATGGCAGCGATTATGTGTCGTGGGCCGAAGGATTATCGACTGGAAGAGAGGGACGTACCCAAGCCCGGGCCCGGCGAGGTATTGATTCGAGTTAAGAGCACTGGGATCTGTGCTAGCGATATCAAATGTTATACCGGAGCACCGCTTTTTTGGGGTGATGAGCATCGAAAAGGTTATTGTCAGGCACCCGTTACACCGGGGCATGAATTTGTCGGCGAAGTAGTCGCTTTGGGTGAAGGAGCGGCGGAAAAGTACAAGCTAAAGATCGGTGACCGCGCCATCAGCGAACAGATTGTCCCCTGCTGGGAATGCAAGTATTGCCGGATGGGCGCTTACTGGATGTGTGCGGTTCACGACATTTACGGGTTCCGGCAACGCACTTTTGGCTCGTGGGCCGACTACATGTTGTTCCCGGCCGGTTCGTTGAATTACAAAGTACCGGAAACGATTCCGTGGCATCACGCGGTTTTCATTGAGCCGCTAGCCTGCTCCATCCATGCCGTCGAGCGCGGCGATATTAAGTACCAAGACACGGTGGTGATCGCGGGTTGCGGGCCGTTGGGTCTGGGCATGGTCGCGGCCGCGAAAATGAAAGGGCCGGAAAGGATTATCGCTTTGGATTTAAGCGACGAACGTCTGAAAGTGGCCAAAGACGCCGGAGCAGACATCGGAATCAACCCGAAAAAGGAAGATGCGGTCGAAAAGGTTCGGGAACTAACTGACGGCTATGGCTGCGATGTTTACATCGAGGCGACTGGTCATCCAAGCGCGGTTGAGCAAGGCCTGCATATGATCCGGAAACTGGGCACTTTTGTGGAGTTTAGTGTCATGC
>JAFAHI010000125.1 GCA_019237325.1 Verrucomicrobiota bacterium
GTCTCTTTCAATTCAGAGGGTTTGTCTTTTGGGTTTTCTGAATACTCCGCCGAGCCACTGGTCGAGTCCATAACCTTTGTTTCCAGGTGTTAATAGTTACTGGTCCTTTGACCTAAAGGGTTCCGAGCATGTTTCGCCTCCAACCGCTCGCGCGGACTTCCTATTTTATAAACTCTGCCTCCGTGGAAGTGCCGCCCTCAGGCCGTTTCCTTAGGAACTAACCGTGAAAGAGGCCATGTTAGGCCAGCCACGGGCGAGTGGGCTTCAATTTTCCTCGAATCCCGTGCCGGACCGCGGATTGATTCGCTCAACGGTGTCTTACTATATATTCGACTGATTCGTCTACTAGAGATTTTCGCAGAACACCGTCGCAGAATCTCTGGAATCAGTTTTCCGTTGCTAAGCCTAGGCGCAAGACGCAGACTTTGTCCACGCGGTAAAAGGAAAAACTGAAGCAGATGACGTGGAACGAATTCTAGGCGACCGTCAGAGCGAACTCACGCAAATACTCGCGGATCTGGTCCCGTACGCGCCGAAAGGCGTTAAGGCATTCTTCCTCCGATCCAATGACAGCCGCCGGATCTTTGAAGTCGTGATGCAGATGCCGAGCAGAGCAGAGAAAGGTAGGACAAGATTCCCGGGCGCTGTCGCACACCGTTAGAACGTAATCGAACGATTGCCCATTAAATTCATCGACAAGCTTTGACCGATACCCGCGAATATCGATTTCCAGCTCTCCCATCACTGCAATTGCTTCCGGTCGAATGGTGCCTGGTTTTTCGCCCGCACACTGTACATCGAAAAGTTCACCGGCATCATGCCGAAGAAGTCCCTCGGCCATCTGGCTGCGCGCTGCATTGCCAGTGCAGAGAATAAGAACTCGCTTTTTATCGCTCACAGCGAACTTCATTTTGGTGAGGGCCCGTTGTTCCGATGGGCGCTGCGGAAGTCCAGAATAAAGCCTTTTTTTGGACGCGGCTACACGCGGGATTATTCAGGCCGATTCTCTGGAGATCACCGACCGGCCGCCACTATCTTAGCCGAATTTAAATTGATTTCGATTATTCAGTTCCCGGCCTTTCAGAGCCGCGAAAATGGCCGTCTCGAATTAACCCGTCTCGCTGATCCAGGTCAGTGGGATTTCCGGTCCCAAAACCGTTTTTGGCTATACCTACTCGCGGTAGGGTTGACGTTCGCTTCCGCCTCGACGATCAGCTTTTCATCCGCTGCGATCTCTTCAATCGAGTGTCTTTTGAAAAGTTTCTGCAATTTCATGCGGTAATAGTCGCTTTGGAATGCGCGCGGAGTTCCAACCCGGACATCCGGCGATTCCAGCGCGATCGGAGATCCGCCCAGCGCGCAGAGCAACGGGTGTCAGAACGCATTCCGTTAAAATGATCCTGTCGAAGCGGAGCCAACTTGGGACTTCGGCGGCAGCTCGATTTCTCTTTTTTCGATTTTCACTGCATAATTGTAGGGTTCAACCAGCGACCCACAGGTATTAGCATAAACCTTTGTAAATTCTGCGCCGAAAAGAAGTATTTGGGCGGAGTAGAAAACCCACAGCAGCAGTGTTATTAGCGAGCTCGCGGCACCGTAGGCCGATCCGGCTGCACCGCTGCCTAAGTAAAGACCAAGCAGAAATTTACCAAGGACAAAAAGAAGAGCTGTTAGAACGGCACCCGTCCATACGTCACGCCATGCGATCTTTGCATCCGGCAGGCATCGGAAAAGCATCGCAAAAAGCATTGCGATCATTGCAAAGTCGAAGCAGTAGAAGATCGCGAGCCCTAGATAATGCCCTCCAGGAAAGAGCGCTTGCAGGTAGTCGTGTAACGTATGCAGCACCCCCTCGAGAGTGAGAGACGTTAGGAGCAGGAAACAAACGCCGCCGACCATCCCGAATGACAGGAACCGTGCACGGACAAAACTCCAAATGCCACGACTGGGTTTGGGTCTTATGCTCCAGATAGTATTTAAGGCGTCCTGCAACTGACCAAAAATCCCGCTGGCGCCGAACAGGGCCACTAAGATTCCGATAACAGTTGCCAAAATACTCGCTGTGGGCTGAGAGGCATTCTCTGCAATGTCTTGGACAACCTTTACCGCGCTCCGATCCATCAGATAACTCAGTTGTTCGAGGATTTTTTGGCGAGCCTGTTCGTTGCCACCGTAAATCAGGCCAAAAACCCCAAGAAGCACGACTATCAGAGGCGCTAACGAAAAGACGGTATAATATGCTAAAGCTGCCCCTAGCTGCGGACATTTATCTTTTACCCATTCGGTTGCTGCATTCTGAAGCACATTTAGCGCAATATTTGGAGGGAACTTTTGTGCCCGGCCCGTCTGCTTTGATCGCTCTTGCGCAACAACGGGATAGTTCGTTAGCTCCCTACCGTCTCGCGAGCTTTGCCTTTCAGAACTCGTTGTTTGCCTTAAGGGGTCGCTCTTGGTGAGGGATTTGACCCAGTCTTTGACGAACCTCCTCAGGACGTCATAGGCCACGCCCAGTACTAACTCCAGCGCCCAGGCGAAAGATTTTCGCTCCTGCTTCCGCCGTTGCATGGCAATGAGCTCGCTTTTCGGAATCGGGCGAACCGCTCCAGATCGGCAGTGACGCTTATCCGGGTCTTTACCTGGGATCTTTGAAGAAGTCGCATTCGCGTCTCGGCGCGGATAGCTGAAAGGAAGATCTTTCGGATGGAGAGATCTTCCTCCATGGTTTTTATTGAAGCCCAAAGAGATCATGAGATAGGCTCGGTTAGCGCTAAGTTGTCATCGGCCAAGCGGAAAGCTCCGGCTCGTCCTGCGCTTTCCTCTCTGAGGTCAAGAAGACGGCTAAGTGAGTTTGTAAATGTTTCGCCAGAAGGACTTCGTTCGGTCGTATCCCCCTAGCCCAGAACGGAATAACTCCCGTACCGAATGTTTTTCGCCGTTCGAACGTCACCTTCTTCGGTGGTGTTTCTTGAAATGAACCAGCTAAAGGCGGGGGTCTTTAGGCGAGTCGGATATCAAAAGCTTGAACTAACGAAGCATCTTTCTACTACAAAGTTCTGACCGTCTGTCAGCGTGGTCGGAGTTGATAGAACTCCCTATGATAAGTTTCCTCTCGGCCAGATCTTCGATAAGGGAATCTCTCTCTATTTTGGCCAAGCGCCGGTGCAAAAATACATCGGTGAGTGAATGGAATCTCGTTTCAAACCGAAAGCTGAAGTTGAACGATATTATCAGTCACCGACTGTCAATCGACGACGCCCCCCATGCCTACGAGATCTTCAAAAACAAAGAGGATAAGTGCGTCAAGGTAATCATCCACCCGTGATCAGCGTGAGGATGAGTCGGCGTATCGGCGTGTGGCCGTTTGCTAGTGAGCGGGTCGGCGATTGTGGCCCATTTTCGGACACCTCACCATCTTTCATTAAATTTCTCCGTGGCTCGATCCGCCAGGGCAGTCAGGAAGGAGGGAGATAATCTCGATTGACTTTCCCAACCTGTGTGGGCCTCATCACCGCCTTGGGCGGGCATGGCCGGAAGTAACCTGGCAACGATTTTCATCACGCGAGCGACCATGTTGGGGAAGACCGCATGGGCGACGACGGCAAATCGTGCCGGAACAGTGACCGTTAAATCGGATCTCCGTCTGCGAGCTGCAGACAATATCTGCCTGGCGGCGCGATCAGCACCCATGGAGATCAGAGGATTGGCGGCTCCTAAGGAAAACCAGGTAAATTCTTTCCGATGATCGCCCTTAAATAACGCGTTTTTGTGCGAGCCGGTTCGCATGAGACCCGGTGTGACTGTGGTAACAAAAATAT